>CANGOT010000320.1 GCA_947455425.1 Chitinophagaceae bacterium
TAAACATTGCAACGCTCAAAACCTTTCTCTGCATAGAATTTCTTGATTATTTCAATAGCATTTTGTTTAGTGTTTTCTGTTACAATTCTTCCCTTATACAATCCAACTTTACCTTTTAAATCATCTTTATTTCCCTTGGAAACACCTGCACCAATAAAGTCAAAGTTTGATAACCTGGCTCGTTCTGTAACAGCAATTTCTATATCTATATTTTTTCCAGAAAGATTTGTAATGTATATCTCTACGTTGCTAAAATAGTTTTGATTCCAGAGCTTTGTAATGGCTTTACTAAAGATATCACTTCCGGGAATGGTGATTTCATCGCCCACAGATAAATTAGCAATAGAAACTAAAAGGGTTTCATCAAAATAACGATTACCGGTCACTTTAACGCTAGCTATTTTATACTTCTTTGGCGGCTTTTGATTGAAAATATTCAACAAATCGGCATTGATTGACTTTACATCGTTGGGAATAGTATCTTGAGAAAATACACTGGAGCACATTCCTATGCTCGCAAAAATCATCAATAATAACTTATACAATTTATACATTCAGCTTTGTTTTAGATGCTGCCTGTGTTAAAAAAACAGGTCAACATTTTAAAAGTGTAGCAAAATAAGGGGATTATTGAAAAGGGATGGATAAATACAAGCATAATAAAATGTTAAAATTTTTTATTACAACCAATTTCAAACTAAATGTAGATAATAAAATGTCCATACAAATACCTATAAATGGTCTTCGGCAACGTTGTTCAGCATTTTTTTTATCGATGTTTTATAAGCTCCTTACATTTATGCCTCTAAAATAACGACTATGCTTGAATGGCAAACCGGAAGAATTGTTGATATTCAACAAGCTTCCCCATCAACGAAAAGGTTCTTCATAGAACTTCCATCAATTAAGAACTTTGAGTTTGAATCTGGTCAATTTGTAACACTCGATCTACCAATTCACGAACAAAAAAATAAACGTTGGCGAAGCTACTCAATAGCTTCAGCTCCTAACGGTACAAACATTTTTGAATTGGTAATAGTATTATTAGAGGGTGGTGCTGGCACAAACTATCTTTTTAATGAGGTAACTGTAGGTTGTGAACTGACGCTACGTGGACCTGCAGGAAAATTTACTTTACCTGAAACCATAGACAAAGATTTATATTTTATTTGTACCGGTACTGGTATTGCTCCTTTTAGAAGTATGGTTCAGCATATTAAAAACAATAAGATTACTGCAAGAAATATTTATTTAGTATTTGGATGTAGGGTTTTTGGAGATTGTTTATATAAAGATGAATTATTAGCATTGCAAGAAGAGATGCCCAATTTTCATTACATGCCTTGCTTTTCAAGAGAAGAAGATGTACCTCATTGTGGAAGAAAGGGATATGTTCACGAAGCATACACGGAAGCCATTAACGCTAATAGAATTAATGGAGAACTTAGCCCCGCCAGTTTTTATTTATGTGGGTGGAAGAATATGATTGATGACGCTAAACACAGAATTGTTGAATTAGGATACGATAAAAAAGCAATTCACTTAGAATTGTATGGATAAGCTAACAACATTATACAATAAATCATTTTTCGATTCAAAATTGGCTTTGCATGAAAACTATCAAATTAATTATTATCTCTTTTTTAGCAATTCATTTTATACAAGCACAGCAACTTGCTTTTCCGGGTGCTGAAGGTTATGGAAAATATTCAACAGGTGGCAGAGGTGGCAAGGTAGTAGAGGTTACCAATTTAAAAGATAGTGGCACGGGTAGTTTTAGAGATGCTTTTGCTCAATACCCTGGGATGCCTATTACTATTGTATTCCGAGTTGGAGGCATCATTGATTTAAAAACACCCATTAAAGTGCAACGCTCTAATATTACGATTGCAGGGCAAACTGCTCCCGGAGATGGTATTTGCACAAAACGTTCGATGGTGAAGATTTATGGAACAAATTTAATAGTGCGGTATATGAGGTTTCGCCCAGGAGATGTATCTGGAACAAATAATCCTGCTGTGTATGGTTTAGATATAGAAAATAGTAACAGTTTTATTGTTGATCATTGCTCTATGAGCTGGTCAATGGAAGAGGCTGCAACATTCTATGATAATAAATATTCAACTGTACAATGGTGTGTGATAAGTGAAAGTTTAAATGCATCATACAATTCAAAAGGTCAACATGGTTATGCTGGGGTTTGGGGTGGTCAATACGCTTCTTATCATCATAATTTATTAGCACATCATCATAGTAGAGCCATACGTTTTAATGGTTCGCGAACCCACGATACACTAGCATATTTAGATTATAGAAATAATGTTATTTACAATTGGGGTATATCAGATGGATGTTATGGAAACGAAATAGAAATAGCCGATACCGGGAAACCAATATTTCCTTTGCGTGTTGCAGAGTTAAATATGATGAATAATTACTACAAACCTGGCCCTGCTACCTCAACCTCGAAAGCTAAAATTCTCTTAAATACATATGATATTTATGCTGCACAATGGGCAAGCAGGTTAGTTGGCAAAGTATATATGTCGGGTAACTATGTAAATGGTGTACCCACTGTAACTGCTAATAATTATTTAGGATTAAAATTGAAGTACTATCCTGCAAGCTTTATTGATTCTTTCAAATTACTAGCCCCAACAGTTAGTAGTCCAATTGTGATGCAAACTGCTGCCGATGCATATACAGCAGTTTTAGCTGATGCCGGAGCAACCTTTCCTAAAAGAGATACTGTTGACAAAAGAATAGTGAAAGAAACACTTACAGGAACAGCATCTCAACATGCTACTAATAGCACAAGCAGTTATTATAACTCAGGAAATCTTGGTATTATTGATTCACAAGATTCTGTAGGGGGTTGGCCCAATTATGATACAACTGCTACCGCACCTATCGATACAGACCACGATGGAATGCCCGATACCTGGGAAATAGGCATGGGTTTAAATCCCAATGACTCGGCCGATGGAAATAACGTAAATTCCGTTGATGGATACACCTGGCTAGAAGAATATTTGAATGGATTAGTACCTAATTCCCTACCCCTGAACTTACTTGTTTTTAATGCAAGAGTTAATGAAAAACAACAATCAGTTTTGCTTGATTGGAAAACTGCTCAAGAAATAAATATTTCACATTTTAATATTCAAAGAAGTGTTGATGGAAAAGATTTTATGACCATTGGAATCACAATGGCAAAAGGATCTGGTGAATATTCATTTACAGACAAACTCACCAGCGAATCCAATCAAACGATCTATTACAGGTTGGAAATAATCGATAAAGATGGCAGCAAAACATATTCTCAGGAGAAACAAGTAACAATAGAGAATAAATCACAGAGAATTAACATTTTTCCTAACCCTGCAAAAAACCATATAACTATTAATATTAACCAGCTTAATGGTAAAGTAAACCTTGTACTTACTGATTTGTGTGGTAAACAAATAAAAAATCAAATGCTTCATTTTGGCAACAACATTATAGACATTGCTGGTTTGGGCAAGGGTACCTACCTTGCAAGTATCA
>CANGOT010000321.1 GCA_947455425.1 Chitinophagaceae bacterium
ACCAACAATAATTACTACTGGCTATAACGTATGTAATGGTGATAGCGTGAAATTGGTTGCTTACAGAGCTCAGCCAGGGTTAACTACTTACACATACTGGTACAAAGACGGAATTGAAATAGCTAACCACATTGACAGCATTTATGTTAAAACTACTGGCAATTATTATTCAACTACACAATTGTATCAAGGTAATGGTGCTGCTTGCTATTCAGCAGCATCAAGTAGCATATACATTGGGAATAACTGCTCAGTTACCTCAGGTGGCGGTGGTGGTGTAGAGAGTAAAACACTTGGAGATGTTATAGCTGTTCGTTTATATGGCAATAGCGTTAATAGTGTTGCAACAACTAATGGTTATAACAACAGTATTAAATTCAATAACAGTGGAGCCATTGTAAACGGAGCAAATGATTTAACATTAAATGCTTTAATACCAGCAACAGTTGCCAATACCGATGCAGCTTATGTTACCACTCCAACAGACCTTGTAAACTTTACCAATGCAGTAGAAGTATTGGCAGTAGATTATGCTAAAGGAACAAACACCAAAGCAGTAGCATTTGGAACTAAAACTTTAGGTGATGTGTACTCTCATACTAAACCAATTTGCGACAGATTAAAAGGTGCAGAATTAATGGAAGTGAAAAACATTACTGTAAATGGCTTTAACTTAATGGCATATAAAGTTCATCAAAGAACAGGTGAAACAGAATATGCTATAAACTTAAGTGCAGGAACAGCAGCAAACCGCAGCAGCATTAGCTTGCAAAGCAATTGGTTTACCGATAGCTACCAACAAGATGAGAAGTTATACAACTTCCAGTTATGGGCAGTAAGTTATGAAATGGTAACAGCAATGGCTACAGATATCATTACTAAACTACAAGCCAATGGTACTGTAAACACAGTAACCAATGCCGATTTACCAAAAGCATATATCAGCAAAGGCAGCAGAAAAGCTACAGACTTAACAGTAACTGTTCAAAACAATACTACTGCAACAACAGGTTACTTTGAGTTGCAAGAGAAAGTAAATGAAAACAGTCAGGTATCAACGCGTCAAATACCATTTACTGTAAATGCGAATGGAACAAGTAATATTACAATTCCAGTGAAGGATAACTACGAAGGAAATATCTATGTTTATTTAAACAATAAACTAACCGACTTAGTTTACTTAAGCGATGGAACCTGGAGCCTGGATTACAATAAATCAACTACAAGCATCAGTAAGTTTGATGTAACCAATGAAGCCAATGCAACAGCAAATAACAATGAATACAGATTGTTCAGAAATGTAGCAGTATCTGGTATCAGCAAAGATTACATTACCGTTTACAAAACAATGATGGGTGGTGGCTTAGAACAAAATGTGAGTGGATACAAATCAATTATCTTTAATGTCAATGCTACTGGAGCAGGAAGTGTGAAAGTAACCTTGATTAAGAAATCAATCACAAATTGGGATGATCAGTATAGCTATACAGTAGGTTTAAGTGGAGATAAAGAATATGGCATCAACTTAAGTCAGTTCACATCAGCTAAATACACACAAGCTATCAATGCCAACGACATCACAGCGGTGAACTTTAACTTTATCAATAGCCGTGGTGTGCCAACTACAATGACGATTAACTTAAGCAAAGTAAGATTTGCGAGCGATGTTATTGCAAGTGACATCAGTGTGAATACGATGGGTGTTTATCCAAATCCAACCATGGGTAAATTTACTACAAACTTCACATCAGCAACAGCACAATCGATGGTATTAAAAGTTACTGAAGCATCAACAGGTAGAATTGTTAAAACACAATTCATCAATGCTGCTAAGGGCAACAATCAGATTGTTGTAGATAACAACTTAGCCAATGGTTTATACATCATTACCCTGGAAGGAGATGATGTTAAGTATAGCCCAGCTAAATTGATGGTAGGCAAATTAAATTAGAAATCTCGTTTAATAGAATGATAACAACGCCTCAAGAAATTGAGGCGTTGTTATTTTTACTGATAGATATTAGTTTGCATATTCATAAATTTTAAGAGGAACAAACAAAGAGCTTAATATTTGATTTCTATTAACACGCATTACTATGTTTAAAAAATAATTTAGTGTACCTGATTTAGTTTGTTTCTTTGTTAAAAATCAACATTCATATAATGAAAAAGAGTATTGTCATTTTTTCTATTTTCTTCAATACCATATTTTTTGCCCATTCACAGCAGAAGACTTATCATTCACAGGTTTGGGTAGCAGACAATGGAGATGGTACCTATAAGAACCCAATTATACATGCAGACTATTCAGATCCTGATGCCATAAGAGTTGGCGATAATTACTATATGGTTGCCTCAAGTTTCAATTGTAGCCCTGCATTGCCCATTCTTCATTCTAAAGATTTGGTCAACTGGAAAATAATTAACTATGCCTTGCATAAACAAATTCCACTAGATATATTCGATAAACCACAACATGGTAAAGGTGTTTGGGCCCCAGCAATTCGTTTTCACGAGGGTGAGTTTTATATCTACTATCCCGATCCAGACTTTGGTATTTATATGATTAAAACAAAGGATATTGCTGGTGAGTGGAGTAAGCCTGTAATGGTGTTAGAGGGTAGAGGAATTATTGATCCATGCCCATTTTGGGACGAAGATGGTAAAGCTTATTTAATTACAGGATGGGCTGCAAGCAGGGCTGGTGTAAATAGTTTACTTACCTTGTATCAAATGAAAAAAGATGGAACTAAAGTAATTGATGATGGAAAACACGTATTTGATGGACACGACAATCATAAAACTGTTGAGGGGCCCAAAATGTATAAGCGTAACGGCTATTATTACATTTTTGCTCCTGCTGGAGGCGTTGGCACTGGTTGGCAATTAGTGTTGCGATCAAAAAGCATTTACGGAATTTATGAAGAAAAGGTTGTAATGGATCAGGGTTCTACAACAATTAATGGACCACATCAAGGAGCTTGGGTGGATACCAAAACTGGTGAAAACTGGTTTATACATTTTCAAGATAAAGACGCTTATGGAAGGGTTGTGCATTTGCAACCTATGAGTTGGAAAAATAATTGGCCGGTAATTGGAATTGATACTAATAATGATGGGAAAGGAGAGCCTGTTACAACCTACAAAAAGCCCAATGTTGGTAAAACATATCACATTGAAAACCCTGTAGAAAATGACGAGTTTAATACTGATACATTAGGCTTACAATGGCAGTGGCAAGCGAATGAGAAAATACAGTGGTTTGCTTTAATGCCTAATAAAAATCACCTGCGATTATTTGCAGTTAATCAAGAAAAAGAATCAGTTGGTTTATGGAGTAGTCCCAATCTTTTATTACAAAAATTTATTGCCCCAGCTTTTACTGCTACTACAAAACTTGATTACCACATAGATGCAGATATGTGGCAAGGCAAAAAAGCAGGATTGGTGATAATGGGCTTAGATTATGCTTATGTGTCTATCAATAAAAATGAACAGGGATATTTTGTTGAAATGGTTAAATGTAATGATGCAATGAAAGGGGGG
>CANGOT010000322.1 GCA_947455425.1 Chitinophagaceae bacterium
AATTTTAACTTTTGAATCATAATTACCTATTCTTTTTAAAACTTGTTCAGTTTCATCAGTTGAACCATCGTTTATAAATATTGCTTCCCAATTTTCATACAATTGAGATAGTATTGATATATAACATTCGTTAATAAAATTAGCTTGGTTATAACAAGGGATAATGATGCTAAACTTGTTGATCATATTTTTTTAAATAACCAAATTTGATATAGATCTAATAGTGGACTATTGGGATCATTTGCCCTTTCTTTTAATATCACTTTTTCTACAACTTCAAACCCACTTAAAACTGCTAATTCATTAACTTGTTTTTCAGTCAACCAATTTTCAACTGGTTGCCCAGCATCTTCCCTATAACTAAGCCATTCCTCTTGAACTTCAGCACGTGGTGTTGTAATTAAGCAATATCCATTAGAATTTAAAACAGCATTGAAAGCATTAAAATATTTAAGTTTATCCTCACTTTCAAAATGCTCTATTACTTCAGATGCGACTATTAAATCAACACGCTTATTTAATAATTTTTCAATACTTCCAGTTTCAAAACTAATATTTGGGTAAAGTTTTTTTGCGTAATTAACTACATTTTCTACTGGTTCAATACCAAACACTTTTCCATACTTTGCAAGTTTATTTGCAAGCCAACCCCTACCGCAGCCAAAGTCAATAATATCAATTGTTTTATCTCTTTTTTTGTCTGAAATCAATTGCATCATTTTTTCAATTTCTGCAAGTCTTGCAAGTTCTGCTTTATTAGGTTCTGGCTGACTCCATTTTGGGTGCTTTGTAAAAAAGAATGTGTAATAATCATCTTCATTTTCAAACTCTTGTGGGATGATAATATCTTTTTGTGGAAATACTTTTTTTTGTATAAATCTCAATATTTTTTTCATAGTTAAAAACCGTTGAATTTGTTTAACAACATGTAGATTTTTGAACTTACATTCTAGTATTAGTGGATATTTGAATGGGCAGCGTTACCAATCCTCGATCACTTTGCGGCAATACTTTTCTTTTTAGCAGCCCAGTTTCAATTACATTTAAACTTAGCGTAATTCCCTCATACGGTTTACACAATCTGATATTATGTATATATGAAATAATTTTAAGTTTATAAATCCCATCAATTAACAAGTTGGCTGGTATATTAAAAATAGTATGATACCTTCCTTCGTTGACTGTAGAACCCATATCATTTAGCTCATCAAAATATGAACGTGTTATCAAGTTCTCATAATTATCATACACCAATAGTATCAGCCTAAACCCAATAATTCGTTGACAAATTGTATAAAGAATCTCAATATTAAAATCCTCATCATTGCTGATATCTGAAACAAGATTTCCTTGTTGTTTTATCGATATCTGCTCAAAACTCACTAAAACATCTTTTTCGAATTTCTCATTTAATAAATTTATGCCGTTAAAGTCGTTAGACCTAGCAGACTCCAGGTATCTTAAAATCCCATCTTCAGTAGTTGTATCTGCAACTAAAGAGCCCTTATTTAATACTAAAGTTCTAGTACATAGTTGTTTTATAGCTGCCATATTGTGACTAACAAACAGTACAGTTCTACCCTGTTTACTCACATTCTGCATGCTTCCCAAACACTTCTTTTGAAACTCTGCATCACCTACTGCTAATACTTCATCTACTATAAGTATATCTTGATTAAGATGTGCTGCAACAGCAAATCCAAGTCTCACTTTCATTCCCGAACTATACCGTTTAATTGGAGTATCAATAAACTGTTCTACCCCAGAAAAATCAATAATTGAATCCAATTGTTCGGCTATTTCCTTTTTTTTCATTCCTAAAATAGAACCATTCATAAATACATTTTCACGACCAGTCATTTCAGGATGAAAGCCAGTTCCAACCTCTAATAAACTAGAAATTTTGCCATTTAGAAAAATCCTACCCTCGGTTGGTTTTGTTATTTTGCTAAGTAATTTTAAAAGGGTTGACTTGCCTGAACCATTACTACCAATAACACCTAATATATCTCCCTTATTTATTTCTAGATCAATTTTTCTCAAAGCCCAAACATATTCGGCATTTAAATTTCTATCGTCTAATAGTCCAATTTTGGTGTAAGCATCTTCCTTATTTATGACTCTCTTTATCCATCTATTTAGGTCGTGGCGAAACGTGCCGGTGCTTATTTCTCCAAGCTTGTAAAGTTTACTTACCCCTTCTACTTTTATTACTACAGACATTGATTCTATTTAAACTGTATCGATAAATTTTTGTTGAACTTTATTGAATAGAAGTATTCCACAAAATACTATTACTAGCATAAAAATTAAACTATATAGCAAACTATTTACTTCAATATTAGTACCGCCCAAAAATGAAGTTCTGAATGACTCAACAATTGAGGATAGAGGATTTATTTGAGCATAAATTTTAATACTAGAATTGAGTGATTTTGACGAGTATATTATTGGGGTTGCATACATTAGTAACTGCACTCCAAAACTCACTAAAAAACTTAAGTCTCTGTACTTAGTTGTTAGTGCCGCAATAATAAGGCCTCCACCAAAAGCTAAACCAGCCATAAGAAGCAGATATATTGGTGTAAACATTATAAAAAAGTTAGGGTGTATTTGCGAATGATTTTGCAAACTATAATAAACTACAAAGGCTATAAACAATATAAATTGAATTGAAAATTTTATTAAGCTAGAAATTACAATTGAAAGAGGCATAATAAGTCTAGGAAAAAAAACCTTGCCAAAAAGTTGGGCATTATCTTTAAAAACTGTAGAAGTTTTAATGAAGCAATCAGAAAAATAATTCCATATTACCACACCTGAAAAATAGAACAAAAACTTTGGCTCAACATCTGTTTTTAGATTAGCAAATTTTCCAAAAACAATTGTAAAAATTAAAGTTGTTAAAATTGGTTGTATAAAAAACCACAATGGCCCTAAAATCGTTTGCTTGTAAGTAGCTGCAAAATCCCTTTTAACAAACATTAAAAGCAAATCTTTGTATTCAAGTAGTTCTCTTAAATTAATATTGAATATACTATTAGATGATTCAATAGTTTCTGTCCAGTTATTTTGTATTTTACTCATTTATAGTTTGATCCAGTTTTGTTCTATCCCTATTTTATCATGGGTAATATTGGGTTTATTAAATGAAAAAGACTGAGGTATAATAATAGTTCTATTATTTGTTGTATTTAGCCAGGCTGCCCACCAAGAAGTGGCACTATTGTCTGAAATAAAGCATTTGCATTGGCTCATTAAATAAATATTTTTCCACTCAAATTCATTCTCAAATAATCTTATTACTTCACTATTATTTTTTATCCCTAATTCGTCTGTAATATCTATATCAAAATCTGTAAAAACTAAAAAATGTTCAACAGCATTATCCTTTAAAAAATATTCAATCCCATTTTTATAGTAGTCGTAGTTGATTTCATTAATTTCAACATTTTGATTTTTAATTACTGCTCGCTTAGATATATAAATTGCTATAGATTCATTCAAAGGCTTGGTGGTATTAATAGAAATATC
>CANGOT010000323.1 GCA_947455425.1 Chitinophagaceae bacterium
AGCATAAGCAATAAACTTACTGCCTCTATCTTTATATTCTCCAGAAACAGGTTGCTCAATCGTTAAATAAAAATCGTTTGTGGTAGTTGACATTAACTATTTTGAGATAAAAAATATTGCACAAATAAACATTACTTTATTTCAATTTCATCAATAAAAATAAAAGCATCATCACCCTTGCCTGCATGCCATTCTGGAAGTTTGCCATAGTTATAAGCCTTTACTTTTATATATCTGGCACTACGCATGCGTTCTCTTTTTGTGGTGGGTGGTTCAATCTTTAAACTTCTATCCTCATAAAACGAAACAAACTTTTGTGTTTGCACATTGTAATCATTGGCAGGAATATAATTACTGTCTGTTTGCACTAGTTTGTAATTGACATTATCATCCGAAGTATAAAACTCTACTTTAGTTGGAAATAAAATCCAGCTTCTTGTATCTTGTAAAAAGTTAGCAGATATTTCTGCAAATTCTTTCTTTTCTTTCATATCAATAATGGCTTCAAAATCCTGAGCCTGATAACCCTGCCAACCACCTTTTCTAAAGTCTTTATCACCATACTGCCCATCAATAATACCATCATCACCATCGGCAGTGTATTGCTTATTGTATTTGCAATTGAGTTGAATAGAATAGTTATGTGGGCGTTTGTAGAAATGGGCTGTGGAAAGGTTGCTTTTGGGGTCATTATTTGTATCGCCACAATACCACAACCAAGAGTAAGCTTTAATAACTGAGTTTTTCTTTATATAAAAAGGTTTATCATAATCTATAAAATCACTGTCATTTATTGAATAACTTATTTTAATTTTTTCAGATAGATAGGGAGGATTGTCTATTCCAACTTTGCTATAATTAATTTCAACTTTTAGTGAATCTGTAAAAGGTTTACTGAAGTCACTTTTTATTATTGGGCTCATAAGATGAAATCTAGAATTTGAGTAATTAATTTCGTCAGCATTTGCTTTATAATCAAAGACAAAACTATGTTTGAATTCCAAAGGGATTTGTTTATAGTAGTTATCTGTTAAATAAACATTTTTTTTGTTTTCTAAGTGTATGATAGAAGAATCGAAAATTGTAAGACCCTTTTGATACTCAGGTTTACCGGGGCAAGTTTGGTAAAAACCTAAAGCACTCATTACATACCAGGCACTCATTTGTCCACAGTCTTCATTGCCAATTAATCCATCCGGTTTGTTGGTATAAAAATTATCATAAACATATTTCAAATATTTAATTCTATCGGTTTCATTTAACAAATAAATATAATTATGGCTTGGCTCGTTGCCATGTGCATATTGCCCAATTAGACCAGTGATATCTGCTTGCGTTCTTCCTTGTGTTTTATTTTCAACTAAAAACAGACTATCAATTAATTTATACCTAAAAGTAGCTTGGGGTGAATAAAAATTATATTGCCAAGCATTTGCTTCAGTATAGTTATTATTAACTTCAAATGGATTGAAATTTGAAATAAAATTCCCATTCTTTTTTGGCTGGAAGAAATTATTGTCAACATTAAATAGCTCTAATTTCGAATCAATATATTTTGAAAAATATATATAATCATCAAAATTATTTAAAATGCTCGCAATCTCACTCACACACCACATATCATAACTATATTCAGCAGTTTTGCTAACACTTTCACTTTCATCTTCCACACTTAAATATCCTTTTTCTCTAAACTTATCTAGTCCAAAACGATTGCTCATTGCTTCTGCTTTTACAGCAGGCCACAATTGTTGCAATTCTTCTTTGCTAATTACGTGTTTTCTGTAAGCATCCAATATCACACTCACACTATGAAAGCCAATCATGCAATCTGTTTCATTGTTCCAAAGTTCCCACATAGGTAGTCTGCCACTTTGTTCATATTGTTTTAAAAAAGTAATCACAAAATCGTGGCTGCGTTTTTTATCAATAATGTTTAGCAAAGGATGCAAAGCCCTGTGAGTATCCCATAAACTAAATACTGTGTAGTAATTAAAACCTTCGGCTGTATGAATTTTTCCATCCCTGCCTTTGTATCTTCCATCTACATCATTCATAATACTTGGATGAATCATGCAATGATACATGGCAGTGTAAAAAGTATAAAGCCTCTCCCTAACCCTCTCCAAAGGAGAGGGGATTTTAGCCTCTGAAACTTCAATTTTCTTTAATTCCTTTTCCCAGGCATCATTAGCTTGTTGCTTTATTTTTTCAAAACCCCAAGATGGATTTTCTTTTGCTAAATTATTTAATGCAGCATCAGCATCAACTGTTGAAATACCTGTTTTTATTAGTATTTGTTGCCCTTTGATTACTTTGTATTTTAAAATTAATTTCCAATCATTATTATCACCACTTAGAATTAATTCATCAATGGGTTCTGTATTTAATTCAAATCCATAATATAATTCTTGTCTTTTTGCCCAAGCCTTGCTCACCCTAATTCCTTTGTAAGTATTTGTTTTTGACTTTTGAATTTTTCCTTGTAAAAGCTCATCTCTATGTTTTAAATTCAACACAATGTATCCATATCCATTTTCATTAAAAGTATAGCGTTGAAAGCCAGTTCTTGTTGTTGCTGTTAATTCAACTTTTACAGGAATATCATCTAATAACACACTGTAATAACCTGCACTTGCTTTTTCATTTTTATGAGAAAACTTGCTACTGATGTCTTTAGTTTTTAGACTTTCAAATATTTCGTTTTTGCTGAAATATGGCATAAAAGCAATATCGCCATAATCGCTACAGCCAGTGCCACTAAGGTGTGTATGAGAAAATCCATAGATCACAGAATCGTTGTAATGATAACCACTACAACCTTCCCAACTACCATCAATTCTCGTATCCGGACTTAACTGCACCATGGCAAAAGGCGTTGTGGCTCCCGGAAAAGTATGACCTGTGCCACCCGTGCCAATAAATGGATTAACATATTTTGTGAGTTGTGCATGCAATAACTGAAATGAAAAAAGGCAACAACAAAAAGCTAAAAAACGCATAGATATTAATTAACATTTCAAAGAAACTATTTTAAATCATAATTGTAGCATAATCTTTATTTATCCATTAAATAAAAAAAGTAGTTCAATTAAGAACTACTTTTTTATCACCAAACAAACACCAAACTTGCTAACTATTGCACCCTGCTTACAGGTTCACTCCATTCACCATAGCCGTTTCTGTTAAATCCACGCACCCTATAAAAATACCTAACGCCTCTTTTCACATCGTCATCTACAAAACTAATTTTCTTTGAATTTTTAAGGTGAGTAAACTTGCCTGTGTACACCATGGAATCTGCATTGTCTCCACTGCCTTTTTCAACATCAAAAACATCTGCATAATCCAGTTTTTGAATATTGATGATAAAGCCCTCGCCATCAACATCATCTTCAATACTGGCAATAACGGCCTTTTCAGGAACTGGTACTTTGCCGGAATCTTTTCTTGGCTGAATATTATAATCCAGCAACTCTTTTGAATCGGTAGGATGTAAACCAAGAGCAAGATTTGTAGCCTGGC
>CANGOT010000324.1 GCA_947455425.1 Chitinophagaceae bacterium
AATAAAGGTGTTTACATCGTGCAAGTAACAACAGATTCAGGAAGTGTAAAAAATCAAAAACTGATTATTGAATAGTAGTAGCTACCTAAGAAACAAAAACCTTCGATGTATAAAAGCATCGGAGGTTTTTTGTTTAAATATTTTCTATATCATATTCCTTCAATTTTCGGTAAAGGGTTCTTTCGCTAATACCTAAATTGGCACTGGCATCTTTACGTTTGCCCTTATGTTTTTTAAGGGCTTTAATGATCAGTTCTTTTTCTTTATCTACAATATTTAATGATTCTTCCACTTCTTCGTGATGATGAATACTGGTATCATTATTAAGTATTACTGGTTGAGAATTGGTGGGTTGATAAGGCTGAATAAATTGGGGTTGATGCACCACATTTTGTTGCCCATCTTGATTAGCCAAAATAGGAAAATCCTGCATTAAACTCTCTTTGGTATAATTGGCTGCATTACCTGCTAAAGACGGGTTTTGCAGTATTTCAAGAAACATTTTCTTTAACTCAGTTACATCTTTTTTCATATCAAAAAAAAGCTTGTACAAAATTTCTCTTTCATTGGCAAACTCGCCACCCGCATTATTTTGCTGCGATGCTAAAACCGGTAATCTCGAAAAGTTTTTTTCGGGTAAAAACTTTCTTAATTCATCAAAAGATATCACACTTGCCTGCGATAAAACAGATACTTGCTCTGCAAGATTCTTTAGTTCACGAATATTACCCGGAAAAGGATAATTTGTGAGCAACTCTCTTGCAGCATTATCTAGTTGCACTGCAGTGGTTTTGTATCTTTCACTAAAGTCAACCACAAACTTTCTAAACAGTAATTGTATATCTTCTTTTCTGTCTCTAAGTGCTGGAACCCTTATGGGTACAGTACTTAAACGATAATATAAATCTTCCCTAAACCTTCCTTTATGTGCAAATTCTAATAACTCTCTATTGGTAGCTGCGATGACGCGAACATCAGTTTTTTGCACTTTCGATGAACCTACACGAATAAATTCACCACTTTCTAACACCCTTAATAAACGGGCTTGTGTACCCAATGGAAGCTCACCAATTTCATCTAAAAAAATAGTGCCGCCGTTAACAGTTTCAAAATAACCTTTACGGCTATCAACAGCACCGGTAAAACTTCCTTTTTCGTGACCAAATAATTCGCTGTCGATAGTGCCTTCTGGAATAGCACCACAGTTCACAGCAATAAAAGGATTGTGTTTGCGGGTTGATAGTGCGTGAATAATTTGGCTGAAAGCTTCTTTACCAACACCACTTTCGCCCACAATTAAAACCGTTAAATCTGTTGCAGCCACTTGTACTGCTGTATCTAGAGCATAATTCAACGCTGGTGAATTACCTATTATATTAAATCTATTTTTTATTGATTGTATGTCTGCCATTTCTGTATGTATGATTTGTTGATGTTAGAATTACGATGCTTGCGAAAGTAATTCTGTGACTTATGTTTTTAATGTATGAACATTTTTGTTGATAATGATAAACAAGTCTGCTGCTCTTACTAAATCATAATCATGAACAATTATATGACGCAATCCCATGATTTTTTCTTTAGCAGTTATCCGCAACTCTTTGTCTATTTTATTAGCTTGGTATAATGCTTCACCAATAATTGAAAATCTTCTACAAAGTGCATCAAACAACATCATATTTTCCTCAATCTCACTATAGCTTTTAATGTTTGCAATGTAAATTTCTATTTCTGCTATTGATAATAAAATATCTTCCAAATATTTCTCTTTGCTATGCTTCATAAAGTTTTATTCTATCTTCTAAAAGGCTTTTTAAAAAATACTTATTCTTTATCCCATCTTCATTAATCATATCAACTTTTTTCCCAATAATTTTTTCAAAGTAGTGCGTTAGGTCAAATACGTCATATTCAATTTTTGTTGCATTTCGCTTAAATAATAAGTCAATATCGCTATTGGCCGTGTAATCAATGTTACGAGCTGCAGAGCCAACTACATACAATGAACTTAATTGAAACTCTTTACAAGCCTCAATTATTTTATCTAAGTTATTTATTATTTCTGGTGCCATTATTATTTCGGATTAACGGTTTAAAATTTTCAGTTCATCCTTAACATCCATATAAAAATCACCTTTAGGATTGTGGTACAATCTCGCCCAATAAAGTTCCCTGTGTTACCCTGTTTACTTTTACAAAAACATAATCCCCTTCTTTGTAATTGTAATTTCCTTTCGCAAAAACCAATACCTTGTTATTGCTGTTTCTACCTTTCCAATCTTTACTATCTTTTTTGCTTTCCGCTTCTATTAATACCTGATATGTTTTATCTAAATCGTGCTGATTATTCTCACGGCTTAATCTGCTTTGAACATCTATAATTTCTTGTAATCTTCTTTTCTTTATTTCTTCGGGAATATCATCATCATACTTTCTTTCAGCTAAAGTACCAGGTCTTTCACTGTAATAATACATATAAGAATAATCAAACCTGCAATGCTCCATTAAACTCAAAGTATCTTGGTGCTCTTCCTCAGTTTCAGTGCAAAAGCCAGCAATCATATCGCTGGTAACACTGCAGTCGGGCATAATTTCTTTAATTCTATTGTATTTTTCTAAATACCATTCACGAGTATAAGTTCTGTTCATTAACTCTAACACTCTTGTATTACCACTTTGTACAGGAAGATGAATACACTTACAAATGTTGTCATATTTTTTCATGGTAAACAGCACTTCATCTGTAATGTCTTTGGGGTGAGATGTGCTAAAGCGAACTCGAAGTTCTGCTGAGATGAGTGCAACTTTTTCAAGCAATTGAGCAAATGTTACTCCTTTTTTATTGTGGTGATTACTGAACAGCTCGGTCTCATTTTCAAAAAAATAGCTGTCTACATTCTGTCCCAATAATGTTACTTCTTTGTAGCCTTTATTAAACAAGTCTTTTGCTTCTGAAACAATGCTTTCTGCATCTCTGCTTCTTTCTCTGCCTCGGGTAAAAGGTACTACACAAAAGCTGCACATATTATTACATCCACGTGTAATTGAAACAAAGGCTGTAACGCCATTGCTGTTTAAACGAATAGGGGAGATATCGCCATAGGTCTCATCTCTGCTTAGTAAAACATTCACCCCTTTTTGACCAGTTTCTGCTTCTTCAATTAAGTTGGGTAAACTTCTGTAGGCATCGGGTCCAACAACTAAATCAACCAGTTTTTCTTCTTCTAAAAGTTTGGCTTTTAATCGTTCTGCCATACAACCCAGCACACCAATTAATAAACCTTTTCTTTCGCGTTTTAGAATTTTAAATTCGGTTAATCTTTTACGAATCACTTGCTCTGCCTTATCTCTGATACTGCAGGTATTTATTAAAATTAAATCTGCTTCTTCGGTGTTTTTGGTGGCACCAAAACCTTCATCGTTTAGAATAGATGCTACTATTTCACTGTCGCTAAAGTTCATCGCACAACCATAGCTTTCTATATAAAAGTGTTTTTTGTAGGTGTTAC
>CANGOT010000325.1 GCA_947455425.1 Chitinophagaceae bacterium
CAAGTAGTTTTAAAAACTCCTCTTTTTTTCTAACAGAAACTTCAATACTGGTTCCGTCTTCCATTACTAAATATCCACCACGGCCTTTGTGATATACTTTGATGTAGTTGATATTGACTATGTATGATTTATGTATTCTACAGAAAATATTCTTTGGAAGCATCTCCTCCATTTCGCCAATATTTTTCGAGGCGATTTCTTTTTTATTTCCTGTGAGATGAATATATGTGTAGGAGCTTTCTGCCCGGAGATACATAATGCTATCTAGCTGCTCAAAAACAATCCCATTTGTAGTATGTATACCTATTTTTTTACGAGACAAAGTTTCGCTTTTCAGATTGCTTAAAAGCGTTTCAACTCTTTTATCAACGATACTAGTTTCTATTTTTTCTGTTACTTTTTGCACTGCAGCAATCAACTCAGTAGGATCGATTGGCTTAAGCAAATAATCAACTGCAGAAAACTTGAATGCCTGCACTGCATATTGGTTGAAAGCAGTTGTAAAAATAACATCAAACTGTATGGGCACTAATTTGGCAAGCAAATCGAAACCATTGCCAAACGGCATTTCTACATCTAAAAAAACAACTTCTGGTTGAATTTTATTAATAAGTTCTTCGCCTGTTTCAATGTCGTAGGCAAAGCCTAAAACTTGTAAATTAGGGCAATATAATTGCAAGGTTTTTTGTAATCCTTCTACATTATTTGCTTCGTCATCTATTATTACGGCTCTTATTTTTGGCATTACTGTTAATGTTTATTTATACTATCGGAATTTCAACTACCACAGTTGTTCCTGTAGCATTTCCAGCTTCATCTATATTATCTATCACTTTAATTGATATTTTTTGCTGATTGTTTAAGTTTAATAAGTCTACTCTTTTTGCAGTTAAACTCATTCCCTTACTTTGATATTCAATGTGCATATTGCTTTTATACTTTTCGGCAGCAGTTCTGCCAATTCCATTGTCACTAATAACACAAATTAAATAGTCGTTTTGCATACTAAACTTAATATTCAATTCACCATTTCTATCCTTTAGTTGTCTTATTCCATGTCGTAAACTGTTTTCTACATAAGGCTGCAAAAGCATTGCAGGCAAATAGATTTCATTAGCATCAACATTATCTTCTTTTTTTATGGTATAACTAAACTTATCGCCAAACCTTAGTTGCTCAAGTATGAGGTATTGTTGCAAATAATTAATTTCACTCGAAAGTCTGATATTTTTTTTGTCTGAATTATCTAATGTAGTACGAATTAATCTGGAAAAAAGTATTAAATATTGATTGGCTTTTTCTGTTTGTTTAAATAGAATAAACTGCTGAATAGAATTAAGGCAATTGAAAATAAAGTGTGGATTCATTTGTGCTTGTAAAGCTTGTTGTTCCATTTCAGCTAACTTCACAATAAAACTTGCTTTTTCTGTATTACGTGCTTGCAATTTCTTATAACGCCAAAAAACGAAACCAAACATTATTGAAAATCCAACAATATATGTAAGCAGAATAAACCAATTGGTTTTCCAAAAAGGAGTTTCAATGGTAAATCTGTATTCTAATGTTTTACTTTTTACGCCAAATTTATTGGTGGCAAAAAGCTGCAGTGTATAACTACCATAAGGGAGGGTTGGATAATTTAGAATTCTTTCTGTTGTGGTCTTAAAACTATTATCTAAGCCATCTAACTTATAACTATAAACTATATCATCACCAGATCGAAACGAGATGGCAACATAAGAAAATTGTATATTGTTGTCGGTATATTTAATATGAAAATTATTACTATCAATAGCTAAATTTCTATTGGAAACTTTAATGTCTTGCATAACCAGACTGCACATAGAACTAGCTGTTATTTCATTCTCTTTAAACGAAGTCAATCCCTCGGGACTACCAATCCAGAGTGTACTATCAGTATTATCAATAAAGATTGCATTAATAATATTACTAGGTAAACCATCACTTGTTGAGTACTTAATAATTACTTTTTTCTTTATTAAATCTATTTTTGTAATACCATTGATAGTACCAACCCAAAGTGAATTATTTTCTATATGAAGCGTTTTGCAACTATTGCTGCTAAGACCATTATTTTCATTAAACACACCAACAACTTTATCATCTTTTAATGCTATTACCCCAGCGTCGGCAGTTGCAATATATAAAACTCCATCGGCAGATGATTTCATGCAAACAATTCTTCTAGTTAATACAGGATGAAGATTGCCCAAATAAGTTTGGTGTTTGTTTTTATCAACTAAATATAGCCCACTCAAAGTAGCTATATAGTAATGGTTATTTTGATAAAAAGCATAGGTGGTTCTATCATTCCAGATGGTATCAATAACTTTCAGATCGTCAACTTTTACAATATAGCAATGATTTCCTGTAGCAACTATAAGTTTGTTTTGATCAATTTTCTCAACAGATTTTACAGGCATTACATCATAATTAAAAGAAGATTGATTGTTTTGAAGCTTCAGCAGATAGGAATCAAAGCCAATAACTGTGGTAATGGGATTTACTTGAATTGAGGATGTGGCTCGATTGATTTCTAAACTATTTTGCGAATACTTAATTTTTTCTTGAAAATCAAGTAAGTCATATGTACTTTTATTTTTTATAACCAGTTTCCCGAAAGACAAACCACCAATAACTGACTTACTGTAGCATCCAACAGTAAAAAAATCTTTGTTGGTTGTTTTGCCATTATTAGGTGCAATATAAGTCTTAATTTTATCGGATGAAGTTTTAAAAACGCCATTACCCATTGTTGAAAACCAATAATTGCCTTCTCTGTCTTCTAGGGTATGTGCTACTTTTAGACCAGCCAAAAAATGTTTATTACTATCCATATTGCTACTGGTTACTATCCAAGTACCATTAGATGTGTTAACATAGGCTTCGTTACAGCTTTTATCATCTACAGAATTAATAATCCTTGATTTAGAATTATTAATGGATGATTTAAAATAGTTTCTTATGTCAGCCATAAACCGATCTATAGGAGCGATTTTGTATAAACTGTCTGATTGCGATTTATTCATTTTTAGCAGCTTATTGTCATTAAATAAATAAACAATAGTAGTGTTATATGAAATTCTTGATCCAATACCAGCAACATTCTTTGCTGTTAACAGTTCATCTCCAAAATAGAATTTTTCTTTTTTAGGTTTTTCAATTATTTTAGAAATTTGATTATTATGCGTAATAGAAAAAACTAACTCAGAATTTGAGAATACCATATCACCATTCTCTATTTCATGCATCCTTGAAATAATTGAATTGAGTTTAAGTTTCTTTAAAATAGAATCATTCTTTGTGTTATATATTAAACCTTTATAATAGTAGCAGAGAGTTTTATTGTATTGCCCCATCCACACCCTTCCTTTACTATCGGCATATATAGTTAAAATTTCATTATCTGGCAAACCATCTTTAACTGTGAATGTCTTCCACTCTTTACCATCAAAACGACTTAATCCATTTTCAGTAG
>CANGOT010000326.1 GCA_947455425.1 Chitinophagaceae bacterium
CAGCAACCAGCAAAGGAAAGAAACTTACAAAAACAGAATACACTATAAAATTTTTCTCGGGTTTTATTTTGTTATTATAAATATCAAAAACATACGATAGCCCATGGAAAGTATAAAAAGAAATTCCAACAGGAAGAATAACTTTCATGGTTACCCAATCCAAATGCAATCCTATCTGAGCCATTGCTTCTGTAAGTGAAGCGATAAAGAAATTATAATATTTGAATAGGCCTAAAAAACCCAGATTAATAATCACACTGATTAAAAGCCAGATACGTTTAGTTTGTTTGCTGATAGCATTTGATATTTTTAAACCACTGTAATAGTCTAGCAAAGTAGAAAAAATGAGTAAGAACAGAAACCTATAATCCCAGCAGGCATAAAAGAAGTAACTAGCTATCAATAGCAATACATTTTGATATTGCAGTTTACGCTTTGCCAAAATCCAATAAAGCAAAAAAACTATTGGTAAAAAAATTGAAAACTGAAAAGAATTAAATAGCATCTGTTACTTTAATGTATCAATAAAAATTACAAAATTTTAATACGTTTCAAAAGTATGGTAAAGCATAAGTAAAAAATACCATATTAATAATAAGGAGGGAGACTTGCATTTAAATTGCAGTATCATATAATAACAACAAAAGCATTCAAGACTTTTTTAGTTTCTTGAATGCTTGTTTTCATAGGTATATTTTAAATAAACATCGGGTGTTGAATCTACTGACGTTAAAACAACAAAAAAGGTTGCGTACTAACCAAACTATTTATAAAAAAAATATAATTAAAAATTTGATCATATGGGAATGATGTAATTCTAATAGTAAATACTGTAACAAGTAGCAGCAACAATGCTTACACCTTCGCTATTCACAAATTGCAACACAAATTATGAAAAAAATATTACTTATTATTATATGTATAGTATCTGGATTAACTGCGAATGCACAAACAGAAGACAGAAAATGGAATATTGGCATTCATGCTGGTGTAAGCCAATATAGTGGAGATATTGCGAATGATTTTTATAAAACAGATAAATACAATTATGGCGTTGGTGCAATTTCAATTTCAAGATATTTGGGCGAGCATTTTGCCTTAGACTTTATAACCCACAAAGGACGTATAGGAATTGAAAGACCAACAGGATTTTTTAGAAGTAGCTTTACTTCTGGTTTATTAAACTTAAGATACAATTTTTTCAGAAGCAGTGCCGATGTTAATCCATATTTATTTGTAGGTGGCGGTGGAATTCTTTTTGATAAAAATATAGATTTAGGTAAAGATAATATTGCTAAGAAATTAGATTTTGCATCTCCCTCTTTTGGTGGTGGCTTTAATGTTAAATTAGGTACAATTGTTACTTTTAATATTCAGGAAACATTCATTTATTCTAACTCTGATACTAGAGATGGTATTAAAGTTGGGAAAAATGATGCATATTTATTTCATACCGCAGGATTAAGCTTTAATATAGGAAAGAAGAAGGATGCCGATAAAGATGGTATTTCAGATCGTTTAGATAAATGCCCCAATACTCCTGCTGGAATTGCAGTTGATAAAAAAGGTTGCCCTTTAGATAAAGATGGTGATGGTGTTGCAGATTATTTAGATACTTGTCCAGATATTGCTGGTACTAAAGCATTAAATGGATGTCCTGATAAAGATGGTGATGGTATTGCCGATAAAGATGATAGATGCCCGGATATTGCTGGTACTTTGGCAATGAAAGGATGTCCTGATACAGATAAAGATGGTATTGCTGATATGGACGACAGATGCCCCGATGTTGCAGGTTCTTTAGCTTTGAAAGGTTGTCCTGATACGGATAAAGATGGTGTTGCAGATATAGATGATAAATGTCCAGGCACCAAAGCAGGCTATATTGTTGATACAAAAGGATGTCCGCTGGATAATGATAATGATGGTGTAGTAAATGAAGAAGATCGATGCCCCAATGCTGCTGGTTCAGCTAGTTTAAAAGGCTGTCCCGATAAAGATGGTGATGGCATTCCGGATATTGACGATAGATGTCCAAAAGTAAAAGGAACATTTGCGAATAAAGGATGTCCAGAAATTGCAAAAGAAGATGTGGTTCGAATTACAAAAATTGCCGCCAAAATTTTCTTTGAAAATAACAGCGACAAACTAAAAGTAGCTTCTCTTAATGAACTGGATGAATTATATAAAATACTCAACAGATATGACGGTGCAAACTTAACTATAGAAGGACATACAGATAATGTGGGTAAGAGCGATGCAAACATCATCCTTTCTCAAAAACGTACAGAATCAGTTAAAACATATTTAATCAATAAGGGCATTAGTGCTTCTCGATTAACTGCAACTGGCTTTGGTAAAACCAAACCAATTGCAGATAATAAAACTTCTCTTGGTCGTGCAAAAAACAGGAGGGTAGAATTAAAAACATCATACTAAATTCTAAATACTAGTTTTTTATTTTAGTGTGTTTGGTAATGAAAGGGTTGTTCTCAAAAAGGCAGCCCTTTTTTATTTTTCCCAAATTTTGCATTACCCATACATGATATCAGCAACCCGATAATTGAATATTAGTTTAGTGTGTTTTATTTTTTATCTGATATGGTGTCAAAAAATCAGTTTCAAGTTGTACCTTCACGCACTTTGGTTTTAAAACCCTTTTAAAAAACGACAATGCCAAATAATACAAATAGTGAGATTGCAAAAAATATGGAAGTCATTGGAATGATTAAAGACTTTGTTGGAGAAACTGTTGATAAAGATCTTTTAGACCCTGATGATTGTTGGCAACCCACAGATTTTTTGCCAGATATGACTCAGGACGATGCATTGGATGAAGTAAAGAAATTAAGAGAAAGAACTGCTAATATTCCTGATTCAGTTATCTGTTCTTTAATTGGTAATATGATTACCGAAGAAGCTTTACCTAGTTATCAAACCTATTTTAACTTACTGGTAAACGAAGAAAGAAACCTAACCAGCAACAATGGTTGGGTGCGTTGGAGCAGGGCCTGGACTGCCGAAGAAAACAGACACGGTGATTTGCTGAATAAATATTTATATTTATCTGGAAGATGCGATATGAAAGCTGTTGAAGAAACCATTCACAGACTTATTTACAATGGCTTTGATGCTGGTGCTAATGGCGATCCTTATCAGGCAATTATGTACACTTCATTTCAGGAAAGAGCCACTAAAATTTCTCATGTTAATACAGGTAAATTAGCCGATAAAGCAGGCGATAACACATTATCAAGAATTTGCAAGCAAATTGCTGGAGATGAAGCCAGACACGAAAAAGCATATAAATCTTTTGTATCTAAAGTGTTTGAAATAGACCCAACAGGTGCTATTAAATCTTTTGAAGATTTAATGCGTAAGCAAATAGTTATGCCTATAGCATTAATGAAAGAAGGAAATAAAAACCCAAACATATTTGTTGACTTTTCTGCAATCACTCAAAAGATTGGTGTTTATACTACATGGGATTATGC
>CANGOT010000327.1 GCA_947455425.1 Chitinophagaceae bacterium
GCCACTGCAGCTATATCAATACCTAATTTAGTGAGAGGGTTTTTGCCACTTATTTTAATCCTTTTTAAGTTTTTAAGAAGTGATTATTGTTTTAAAGATGACTATATAAAAGCAGCTTGGGTAGTTGGAATAATTGTGATGTTTACAGGATTTATTGCTGCTTTAAAAATGAAAGAAACTTTTGCTAAAGATCTTGATTTTGTTGAGATGTAAATGTTTGTAGATGATGATGAACGAATCGTTGAAATATCAAATAGCACTAACACTTATTGAAGGTATTGGTGCAGTACAAGCCAAAATTTTAATAGATCATCTAGGAACCGCAGAAGCCATTTTTAAAGCAAAGAAAAAAGAACTTAGTTTGATAGAAGGCATTGGAGAATACAGAGCCTCGCAAATAAAATCTTTCAATAATTTTAGTGAAGCAGAAGATGAAATTCCATTTCTAGAAAAGCATCATATTCAACCACTTTTTATTACTCATAAAGATTATCCTCAAAAACTTTTACATTGTTACGATGCCCCAACAATGTTATACTACAGAGGAACTGCCGATTTGAATCATAAAAAATCTGTAAGCATTATTGGTACAAGAATGAATACAGATTACGGCAAGCAAATAACTGAATTAATTGTTGAAGAATTGCAATCGCAAAATGTTGCAATCGTTAGTGGGCTTGCATTTGGGATAGATGCCATTGCACACAAAGCGGCTGTAAAAAACAACCTTCCTACTGTTGGGGTATTAGCTCACGGACTCGATTCTATTTATCCACTGCAACATAAATCTCTTGCAAAAGAAATGTTATTAAATGGTGGTTTGTTGACTGAGTTTAGGCAAAAAGCAAAAGCAGATAAACACAATTTTCCAAGAAGGAATAGAATTGTTGCTGGAATGACAAATGCAACCATTGTTATAGAAACAGCAGACAAAGGAGGAAGTATGATTACGGCCGAATTAGCCTATAACTATAACAGAGATGTATTTGCCATACCAGGTAAAATTACTGATGCAAAAAGTAGTGGTTGCCTGAAATTGATACAACAAAATAAAGCAACATTGTTTACAAGTGTTAATCAAATGCTTGAAGAATTGGGCTGGTACGAAAAATTAAAGCCCCTGAAAAAACAAAGAGAACTATTTATTGATTTATCTGATGATGAAAAAATTGTAATTGAGATTATTAAACAAAAAGATGTTGTAAGTATTGATGAGATCTATCTAAAATCTAATCTAAGCAGTAGTTCTGTAGCCGCTGCAATATTAAATCTGGAGCTACAGAATGTACTAATTGGTATGCCTGGGAAAATGTATAAGTTAGCTTAAATTATTTCACAATTTTCTTATCAAACCAAACAGGTGTTGTGTCAATTGGATTTGCATTATAATTAATAAATAATTCTTCTCCTGCTGCCACATCTTTAACAGTAATTATTTTTATTGTTTCGTTTTCATAGTCCATTTCATATTCGCAGTTAGAGTTGTAGCTATGGTTATACATAGAAATATACCCCATACCTAATGCCCTTTTCTTTAGGTTTTTTCCCCATTCAAAAAAATAGTTAAACAGCAAGGTTTTCTCTGCATCAGCAACTTCTTTTGCAGGAAATACAAGAACTGGCGAGATTTCAATAACAGTATTTGCTTTTATTTTTTCACTTGTAAAAACACCTCTTCCTCTGGTTTCAGAAAGAGCAACAGTAAGGCTTGGTAACATCATTTTACTATAAATATTGCTGCGAAAATATAGTTTCCAGTTGATGGTTTAGTGCTAATATTAAATCTTTTGTAATCTATTACAAACTGCAAACTATAATCTTTAAACCTTTTATCTTCTCGACCTATGAGTTTGGAGTTAGAGATGCCAAGTTTGCAAGAACAATTTGATTCAGTCATTGCTTTGCGTGATACGCTGGCAATTGCCGAATTTTTGAATGAACAAAATATTAGTGATGTTGCTGATTTAATTAATAATAATCCAGATTATGAGGCACTGATTATTGCTAATATGAGCATTAATAGAGCATCTGCTGTTTTTAAAATTCTTGATTTACATACTCAAAAACAAATTATAAAGGAACTTCCTCCAAGCAAAACAGCTGAATTGTTAAATGATTTACCTGCGGATGATAGAACTGATTTTTTAGAAGAGCTGCCAAATGCTGCCATTCGAGATTTAATTAAGCTACTTAATCCAGATGAACTTAAAATAACACTAGCTATGTTGGGCTATCCTGAAGATAGTGTAGGTAGGTTAATGACACCAGATTATGTATATGTCTATGCACATAATACTGTTACAGAGGTATATGATACTATTAGAAAGTTTGGAAAAAATAGTGAAACCACCGATGTTATTTATGTAATAAATGAAAATGGTGAATTGTTAGATGATATACGAATCAGAGATTTTATTTTGGCTACCCCCGAAAAATTGGTATCAGACTTAATGGACGATAGGGTAGTAGCATTAAATGTTAATGACGATCAAGAGCATGCCAACACTGTTTTTAAGATGAATAATCGTGTTGCATTACCTGTTACTGACGATAATAATAAACTTCTTGGTATTGTTACAATTGATGATATGCTTTGGGTTGCCAACGAAGAATTTAGTGAAGATATGCAGTTGATGGGTGGTACCGAGGCTTTGAATGAACCTTATCTTGATACACCGTTACTAAAACTGTTTAGAAAGAGGATTGGATGGTTAGTCATACTTTTTTTGGGTGAGTTATTTACAGCTAGTGTAATGGGGTATTTTGAAGATGAGATTAAGAAAGCTGTTGTACTAGCTTTGTTTATACCACTAATTATTAGTAGTGGCGGTAATAGTGGTAGTCAGGCATCAACACTCATTATACAAGCAATGGCTGTAGGTGAAATTACTATTGCCCATTGGTGGAGAGTTTTGCGTAGAGAAATAACAAGTGGCTTGTTATTAGGAAGCGTTCTTGGTATCATAGGCTTTACAAGAGTATTGATTTGGCATAGCATAGCTCCTGCACTTTATGGAGAACATTACATACGCATAGCATTATCTGTTGGTTGCTCTTTAATAGGTGTTGTGTTGTGGGGAACCTTAAGTGGTAGTATGTTGCCCCTGCTTTTAAAAAGGTTGGGAGCAGATCCTGCGGTTTCTTCTGCCCCTTTTGTAGCTACGCTAGTTGACGTTACAGGGCTCTTAATCTATTTTAGCATGGCTTACTTGTTTTTACAAGGAATTTTACTGTAATTCTATCTAAAGCAAACCTTTTCCTTTATAGTAATCTTTGCGAACTTTCAAACCCCAATCTTTGTAAAATTATGATTGGCAACAGATTCATACAATTTAATCCAAACGAAAGCAGTAAATCAAAGTTTGATAATTTATTGAATGTGCTTACACAACTACTCACCTTCACCAGTGGCGATTTTGATGAAGCTATAAGTTGGATGAATGAATTAGATAAGCAATATAAACTTACTGATGACAACTATGCTA
>CANGOT010000328.1 GCA_947455425.1 Chitinophagaceae bacterium
AGTGCCTTCCGAAACATAAAGTACTTTTGTGCCATTAATAGTAAAAATACCGTTTGGATAGGCTTCTGTTTTTGCGATATCTGTTTTAGCTACAGGTTTTACAGTTTCTACTTCGTCTTTTTCATCTTCAACTACGGTAGTGGTAATTTTTGTTTTGCTGATAGTTTTAATATCGTTCTTATCTACAGCAGTTGTGTACACTGTATCTATAATATGATTTCTGGTTCTGTTGATAGCAATTAAAGAATACTGATTTAAGTTATAATCATCAATTACTTTAATCAGGTTCTGAGGATAATCGCCTTCGGTGGCATAACCAGCTTTTTTTAATCCTTTTGCCCAACCAATAAAATCAGCAGGATCAAGAGAAAAAAGAAATGCATAATGCTCTCTTGTTCTTAAAAAATTAGAATGATCTTTATAAGAATCTTCAACACTATTATATTTTCTAAAACATTCCTGATTGCTATCATCATCGTGGTACACTTTCTCGCCAGTCCAATCTAATTTACATTTAATACCAAAATGATTATTCGATTTTTTACTTAAATCGCTTTCACCATACTGAGATTCTAAAATACCTTGTGCAAGGGTAATAGCTGCAGGCACCCCTGTGCGTTGCATTTCCTTCATGGCAATTTCTTTGTATAATTCAACATAAGCAAAACCTCTTTCTTTTTGTGCAAAAGAAATTGCGGTAATAAATAAACATGCAATAAATAATATGTTCTTCATTTCTATTTCTTTTTTATAAGCATTAATCCATCTCTTACCGATAGAATTATTTGCTCTGTTCTGTCATCCTTTGCTACGTTTTCATTAAAGTTGTTAATGGCAATAGCATTCTTTCCTTTTATTTCTTTTTCAAGCACTTGTCCGTGAAAAAGAACATTGTCTGCAATCATCAAACCACCATCCTTCAACATAGGTAACACCAACTCATAATAGTTGATATAGTTGGTTTTATCTGCATCAATAAAAACTATATCCCATTGATGTTGAAGGGTTGGAATGATTTCTACAGCATTTCCAAGGTGCAAATGTATTTGATTTTGCTTAGGCGAAAGGTTAAAATTTGTCTTTGCGGTATTTGCATCCTGCTCTCTCAGCTCTATTGTATGCAATTCGCCGGTAGCTTGTAATCCTTTTGCCAAACACATAGCACTAAAACCTGTAAATGTTCCAATTTCAAGAATAAACTGGGGCTGAATCAACTGACTGATAAAACTTAAAAACTGTCCTTGTACCCAACTGCTTTGCAAATGCTGCTGTGGGTGTTGTTCTATTGTTTGCAAGTAAATATTGTACAAATCCTTGTCATCAACAGAACTTAATTTTGAAATATATGCTTCGGCTAAAGGGTTTACAATGTCCATTTGAGTTAAAATATGGTGCAAAGGTAAATGTGGGCGTGTTTTAGCAATAATTAATTAAGGTTTATTCAATATACTAATCACTAAACTACAATAAGTTTGTGCAGTGAAACATTTACTCTTCCTTTCATTCTTTATGTCAACTGTTGTAGTTGCACAATTGCCAGCAATTGGGCAATGGAGAGAACATTTAAACTATCAATCGGCCCAACAAGTTGTAAAAGGAGATAAAATTTACTGTGCTACTAATCATGCTCTCTTTAGCATAGAAGCCAATGAAATAGAGCGTTACAGTAAAGTAACCGGTCTTGCCGAAACAGGTGTTAGTTGTATTGCCTGGGACGAAACCACACAACAACTGATTATTGCATATAACAATAGCAACCTTGATATTTTAAAAGGAAGCTTAATAAAAAACATTGGAGATATTGTTAGAACCACACTGGTGGGCAACAAAACCATTAATCATATATATTGCAATGGTGGATTTGCTTACCTGAGTGCAGGCCTTGGAATTATTGTGGTTGATTTAGTTAAATACGAAATAAAAGACACCTGGTTTATTGGCAATAATGGTAATCAAATCATTGTAAATGCTGTATCAAGCGATGCCAACAATTTTTATGCTGCAACAGCTCAGGGATTAAAGCAGGCAGCTATTAGCAGTGATTTATCTAACTATAATAATTGGCAGCTTATTGGAAACAACAATGCAGCTCAAACTGTTATCAATTGTAATAATAATGCGATCATCATTCAAAGAAGTGACTCCATCTTTCAGTTAAACAATAACAATTATTCTTTTGTGTATACTGATGTTCCTTGGCAAATAAATTCCATTCATTTCTCTCAAAACAAAATATTGGTTTGCGAAAAGAATAGTAATGGCAATGCGAAAATTGTACAACTAACTATTGCTGGCGTTATAGAAAAAACATTTACATCTGCTTCAACAATCTTAGTTCCTAAAGATATTATATTCGACAATACTGATTTGTGGATTGCTGATAGTGTTGCTGGACTTTCTAAAAACACTAATGAAACTTATATTCCTAATGGCCCACCTGGCACAGCAGATGGACAAATGATTTTTGCCAACAACAATCTTAATGCAGCAGCAGGAAGCATTAATGATAACTGGAATTATCAGCATAATAAAAATGGGGTGTATACTTTTAGCAATGATATATGGAGTAGCAAAAGCTACTACACCTCCCCTATTTTAGATACTGTTCTGGATTTTATTTGTCTGGCCAATAATAAAAAAGATCAAACCATTTGGGCAGGTAGTTATCTAGGTGGATTAATTGCTTTTACTAACGATAGCATTACCATCTACAAAAAGGGGAACTCAACGCTACAAGGCACTATAGGAGATGAATATACGGTGCGAATCAGTGGTTTGGCTTTCGACCAGAACGATAATTTATGGATAGGTAATTATGGTGCTCCGAACATTTTACACGTTAAAAAACCTGATAACACTTTCAAAGCTTTTAGTGTTCCTTTTACCCTAAATGAAAATGCTATTGGACAAATTATTTGTGACGATAATAATAATATATGGATGCTGAGTCCGCAGGGTAATGGATTGATTTGTTTTAATTATGGCAACAGTATTGATGACCTGAACGATGACCAATGGCGATACTTTAAGGCAGGTTTGCAACAAGGAAATCTACCCGATAATACAGTAGTATGTTTAGCAAAAGATGTCAATAATATTATCTGGCTGGGTACTAGTAATGGTATTGCTATTTTTACTTGTGCAGAAGATGTGTTTAACCCAAATTGCATAGCCACTTTACCCGTTGTAAAAGAAGGGCAGTTTGCAGGGTATCTTTTTCATAACGAAAGAGTACAAAGTATAGCTGTGGATGCTGCTAACCGAAAATGGATCGCCACTAAAAACGGTGTATGGTTAACCAGTGCCGATGGCGATAAAATTATTGAACGTTTTACTGTTGACAACTCCCCTTTATTAAGCAACGATGTAAAACAAATTGCTATTACCCCACAAAACGGAGAAGTTTTTTTTGCCACTACTAAAGGTATTTGTAGTTATAGAGGCACAGCTGTAGATGCTGCAACGAATAATGG
>CANGOT010000329.1 GCA_947455425.1 Chitinophagaceae bacterium
CTTTCGATAAATCTAATTCCATTTTACCAGTAAACTCCATTGACAATATAATATGTGATAACAATAATATTGTTTGGCTTATTACTGCTGATGGAAAAATTATGAAATTTGAAGATGGAAACCTCACCGCTTTAGTAAATGACTTACAAAGCAGCAATTCTAAGACTCAACGTTATTATCATATTGAGTGTGATAACAATAATAATAAATGGATTTTTTCTAATCATAAATTATACAGTTATAATGATACTATTTGGAAGGAATATGACTCGCCAATTGCTGGTTTTTGTTCTGGCTATAAAATTGTAAACAATGTTAAAACAGGTGAGTTGTTTTTCTGTAGCGATAACGGCTTGGCTATATATAAAGATAATGGTTGGTCTAAAATAGATAAGGAAATAGTAAAAGAACTGCCTTCTAATCGAATTTATTTTGCTAAAAGAGATTCTAAAAATAGAATATGTATTGGCACATTTGAGGGTACTGTGATGATTGATGAAAATGGAAAAGCAATTTGCTATGAAAACACCGAAACAATATTAAAAGGTAGATGTGTGAATTCGTTAGAAGAAGATGAAAATGGAAATATTTATTTGGAATTATTTGACATCAGTCATAAAATGAAGAATGAAGATGTGGGTATTGTAATTGGTCTGACTATTATTCATAACGACGGAACTATGAACTCTTTTACAACTCGTAATTCTGGGTTGCCAGTAAATAAAATAAGTAAACTTAAGTATGATAATGTGGCAAAAGTGTTATGGATTACCACTTCTAAAGCAGGATTGGTTAGATATGATTTAAAAGAATCTTGGGAAAATTATCATAGTGAAAGCTCAGATATTCCCACATCTGAAATAAAAGATATTGCTATTGACAGCAATGGCAATTTGTTCTTAGCTACAAGAATTGGTTTGGTACAAATGATAAAAAAGTAAGATTTTTTTTTGTAATAATGCTGCAAATTGTGCAGTTTAAATTGTGTATTCATCACAATTAGTTTCTCACGCCACATATTCTTACTTTTTAAGAAAAAAATTATTTATTGTAATTAATCTTCAATAAAAAATCCATATCCATCCCTGACTTTTTTAAAAATTTAACAATTTTTTGGCCCCCAAAACTGCCATACAAGCCACTATTGACAAAATTTAACAAAATCTTAAGAAACCATTTTCTAGGTTTGACTTATCATTTATTAAACAGATAATTATCAATAAAAAAATATATAAAAAAAGAGTAGCACATAGCTGCATCAACCAAAAAAATGGCAGTATAACACAAGTTCAATCATGTTTAAATTATTAATAGTAAAACATATACTTAAAACAAATAAACATATATGTCGCAACACAATCATTCTCCGCCTTACTTATCTGTTTTAAACAGCTAATAGCTTGTTTAAAACACAAACAGTATTACACAAAACAAAAACATGACTGTTTAAATGCTATGCAATACAACATAAAAGCAAAACATGCTTGCACAGCTTAAAAAATGGCAAAAAATAGTTTATGTAATACTGTTTAAAGTTCATGCAAGCATGTTTAAGAGCTGTGCAATACAACATAGCAGCCAAACATGCATACATAGCAAAAAAACAATACTGTTTGTGTTTTAAACAGTATTGAAAGGGTTTTGAAATAGTATTTTTTAAAAATTAAATAATAATAAAATGAAAGCGATTGTAGTTTTAATTAGCTGGGTAAGAAACTCGGCTTTAGATATAGTGTCATTTGCACTAAATATTGTAACAAAAATGACTGATAATACTAATTTCCCCAAACCAAAAGTGCCACTTACAGAATTATCAGATGCGGCACATAGATTAGAAGATGCTTATGCAAGCAGAAAAAATGGAATGGATGGAAAATTAGAGTATGAAGCAGCACTGGATGGGCTGAATGAAAGGCTGTATTCGCAGGCAAGCTATGTAAATGATATTGCGGCCGGCAATGCACAAATTATTGCAAGCAGTGGTTTTGAGCCTAGCAATAATGCTCGTGTGCCAGCAACCATTCCTGTAACACCGAATCCACCCAAAGTCAAACCCCTGGGGAATGGTATCATGAGTATTTCAACCGATAAGGTCTCGGGTGCCAGTAGTTATTTGTATGTGATTTTTTTGGGGGATGATGTATTTAATATAACGGTGCAGGACGATTATATTTTAATGCCACCAAGCACTATTAAAACCATTATTATTCCCGAAGGTGGTTTGCGAGAGGATATCAGAGGATTGGTGCCAGGTACTAAAGTGCATGTGCAGGTGCTGGCACAAAACACAGCAGGAAAAAGTCCTTTTAGTGCTATGGTAAGTGCTTTTGTGGCGTAGGTGATGGTTACAACTTTCCGAAAGTTTAAAACTTTCAGAAAGTTTGGTGAAGTGGTGATTTGGTAAAGCCATTCTCTGATAAAGGGAGTGGCTTTTTTGTGGGGAAAATTAGAAATAGTATTCACAACAGAATCTTAAAAAAGTAAATAATTAAATTAATGAAATTGTAAGCTAATCCTATATAATCAGATAATCCCTTTTCCTCTTGATAAAATAGAAACATCACCCAATAATCTTTTTACTTTTTTTAATAAAATGCATAATTAATCCACGCAATTAAAATCAATCTGCAACCCTATCTTTGCCCCTTATGAAGAATATCAGGAATTTTTGCATTATTGCCCATATCGATCACGGCAAAAGCACTTTGGCAGACAGACTTTTAGAAGATACCAAAACAATTGGGGTGCGAGATATGCAAGCACAGGTGTTGGATGATATGGATTTAGAGCGTGAAAAAGGAATTACTATTAAAAGCCACGCTATTCAAATTAATTATCCCTACAAAGGCGAGCAGTATATTTTAAATTTAATTGATACGCCGGGCCACGTAGATTTTAGTTACGAAGTAAGCCGTGCTTTGGCAGCTTGTGAAGGTGCATTGCTATTAGTAGATGCTTCTCAGGGCATTCAGGCACAAACCATCAGCAATTTATATTTAGCTATCGATAATAACCTGGAAATTATTCCTGTTATCAATAAAATAGATATGGATGGGGCTATGATACCCGAAGTAACCGACCAAATTGTTGATTTAATTGGTTGCAAACCCGAAGAAATTTTATTGGCAAGCGGTAAAAGTGGTATTGGTATTTTTGAAATACTAACTGCTATTATAGAAAGAATACCTGCACCAAAAGGCGATCCCAATGCTCCTTTACAAGCATTAATTTTTGATAGTGTGTTCAATAGTTTCAGAGGCATTATTATTTATTATAGAATAATGAATGGAACTATTACCCGCGGACAAAAAGTAAAGTTTATTGCAACGGGTCAGGAGTATGACGCAACAGAAATTGGTGTGCTTAAATTTGGAATGGAAGCCAAACAACACGTGGGTTGTGGCGATGTAGGATATATTATAACTGGCATTAAAAATGCCAAAGAAGTTAAAGTAGGCGATAC
>CANGOT010000330.1 GCA_947455425.1 Chitinophagaceae bacterium
ATTCAAAAGTTAAAATTTATTCAAAAGACAATGGTGGATTGTCATCTGCCAGAAACTTTGGAATAAGCAAAGCAACAGGAGATTTTTTTTTATTTCTGGATTGTGATGATATGCTTCTTCCAAACTGTTTAAGCGAAATTCAGAATGAAATACGAACTAAGCAAGATCTGCATTTAATTCAAGTTGGATATAGACATATTTGTGAAAATGGAACTGTAGTTCATAGAGTTGTTACTCCAGTACAAATCCATAGCTTGTTACCAGAAATTTTTTATAATAATTTAGGTCCGGTTCACAGTATTTGCATTCATAGAGATATTGTTCATAAAACAGGTTTTTTTGATGAAACTTTAAAGAGTTGTGAGGACTGGGATTTTTGGTTGCGGGCAGCATTTGTTGTTAAAAATATTTCAACTATTTCTGAACCGTTAGTTGATTATAGAATGAATAATAAAAGTATGAGCAGGAATAGCTTTGTATTATATGATGCTTTGAAAACCGTCACATTCAGAGCTAAAGAAATAGCATTTGAAACTCACCCATCTAATGAACATAAAAATATTCAAATTAAATTTCAGCGGGCTTTAAAGAAGAAACTATCAATGTGTCTAGGCCTAAGTATAATGCAAGGAAGCATAGATAATTCATATAATTTATTTCAAACAGAAATAAATGAACATAAGTTTATGTTTAACACAGAAGATTTTAAAATAATGAGTTCATACCTGACTTTTAGATATCATACTTCATTTCAAGAGTCTTCAATTGTTTTAAATCAATACAAACCAATGTTTATTGAATTCTTAAAAAAAAGTGGATATAACAATAAGAAAATAAAACAATGTCTTTGGGTAATTTTTTCAAGTCACTACCATACATACTATAAAAGTAAACTTAGTTATTTTGGATTGATATTGTACAAATTAAAATTTCAGGTTATATAATGCAGCAAGGTATCTCAATTGCACTCTGTACTTATAACGGAAGTAAAAGAATAGAAAATACATTGTTTTCAATATTTGTTCAAGAAGGCATAGATTTTTCAAAATTTGAATTATTGATAATTGATAATGCTTCAACAGATAATACTACTGAAGTTTGTAAGAATATTTTAGAAAATAACAAATTTAATGGAAGCTATAGAATTGTTCTGGAGCCAAAAACTGGGGCAATCAATGCACGATTAAAAGCATTAGAAGAAGCTAAATTCAAATGGCTACTCATTTGTGATGATGACAATGTTCTTGATAAAAATTATTTAAGTAAAGGCTTGTCAATTTTAGAATCTAACAAGCAAATTGGAGCACTAGGAGGAAAAGGAATTGCAAGTTTTGAGGTGGAGAAGCCAGTTTGGTTTGATAAATATCACAGTAGTTATGCAGTTGGACAACAAAATACAAACTCGGGGAAAATAGAAAAGTATAATCCTGCACTTTATGGGGCTGGAACTTTTTTTAATAATGAAATTCTAAAACTAATCTTTAAAACTGGCTATAAAGCTGTAATGATTGGCCCTAATCAAAAGAATTTGACTCGTGGTGAGGATACTGAGTGGTGTTATCTATTAAAATTAATTGACTATGAAATTTGGTATGATGAGTCGTTGAGTTTTATTCACCATTTTAATCAAGAGCGACTTACTTGGAATTATTATTTGAATCTTAAAAAGGGTATTGCTTCTGGGGCTGGATTACTTTATAGTTATCATTTCTTATTGAACAACAAGAACGGAAAAACTTACAATTACTTTGCTCGATACTTTCAAGAAACAATAAAATTCTTGCTTGTATATTCAAAGCTAGCTTTGAATATCAAGTTTAAAAAATCTAAGAGCAATGATATAGAATTAGGAGTTGTTATTGTAAAGTATAAACTAATATCTTTTTTATGCAACTTCAATAAGTCGTATAAAAATCTTAATAATTTAAAAAGATTAAGTAAAAAAGTTAACATACTTTAATTGTTGTTATGCCTTTCTTTAGTATCATTATTCCAACTTATAATAGGCCAAGTAAACTTGCTAATACACTTGAGCAATTAAAGGCTCAAACCTTTTTAGACTTTGAGGTAATAATAGTTGAGGATGGCTATAATAATAACAGTTTTTACAATGGTATATTAAGTGATGATAAATTGATTTATGAGTTTCTTCAAAATAAAAAAAATGTTTCAACTAAAAGAAATATTGGTGCATCAAAGACACGAGGTAAGTATTTAATTTTTTTAGATGATGATGATAGTGTTACTAACAATTGGCTTTTAGATTTTGCAGATGCATTAAATAGAGAAAATTCAGATGTAGCATTTTGTGCAGTAGAGGTTTTAAGCACTAATAAAAAAAAGAATATAATTTTTCCAGAAACTGCATATCAAGATGAACGAGGTTGGGGGATTTTTTTGGCTGGGGCTTTTGCGATAAAAAAAGATATTTTTAAAAGTGTTGGCTGTTATGATGAAATGCTTAGATATGGTGAAAATACAGAATTGGGCATCAGATTGAAATCGAAAACCAATAATAAAGTTTTTATTAATAATATAAACTTGATTTATAATTCTTCTGCAACAGGAGGAAGCAAAAATATTCAAAATACGTTTATAGCCAATAACCACATTTTAGCAAAACACAAAGACTGGTTTTTGAAGAGCCCGATTTTACACTTTAATTATTTAAGCGTTTTAGGAGTTGTAAGTTATAAATTAGAAAAAAGTAAATTGGCTAGAAAATATCTTTATGAAGCACTAACAATTCAATGTTTTAATCCTAAAGCTTGGACGAGATTTCTTATTTCTCTATTCCCTTTTATTGCTAAAAAAGTCTGGCATAGAAAATAGTATGAAAATTATTTTTGTTGTTGATTCATTGGCAAACTCAGGCACAGAAAGAAGTCTATTGGATATATTATCAAATTTTTCAATAAATACAAAGGCAATTCTAGTTTATCTTCAACCACCACATTTATTAAAGAAGGATTTTGATAATGCGGGCATCAAAACAATTTGGTTGAACAATAACAAAAAGCAAAATTTTATTAGCAGTTTTTTTTTGTTAAATAAAATTATTAGAATGGAGCAGCCTGATTTTGTTGTTTCATCTTTATATAAATCAAATATCCTTTCAAGGTTTTCTTGTTTATTTACTAATGCAAAATTGATTGGAACTTTTGTTAGCGATAGTTATAGTAACATGCGTTTTGACAACTATAAGTTTAAACAAAAACTGGGATTTCTTATTGTTAAACAATTTGATAAATTGACAGCAAAGATTCCTGTTGCTTTTATATCGAATTCTCTCAGTATAAAAACTTCAAATTGTAGGAATCTACAAATTCCAAAAAACAAAGTAAAAGTTATTTATCGTGGAAGAGATACTGAACAAATAGTAAAATGGAATCAACCAATAAATAAAACAAAATTTGTTTTTATAATTATATCAAGAGTATTAAAAACAAAAGGGTTTAAAG
>CANGOT010000331.1 GCA_947455425.1 Chitinophagaceae bacterium
ACAGATTTATACGATAATACCAACACCGGAATTGGAACAACTGTTTGTATAAACATACCTATTAAATAGCATTTCTTGCAATGGTTATTAATTAATTTCAATTCACAAATCCATATTAACAATTCACAAACTCACAATAAATAGATCTTCTCAATAAATACATTTTTACCGAAATTATTTATATGAAAAGAATATTTACTTTCAAAAAATTGTTACTTCTAATTGTAATATCTTCAATTAATAATACGTATGCCCAGCAATGGTGGAATGCCGTTTCTTCGCAAAACACAGCCATTTGTACTGCTGGAACTTTGCAAGCTAATGTGCAAACGACTAAAGATAAAAGCGGTGGTGCAATAATGGTTTGGGAAGATAGTAGAAATGCTAAAGTAAATTTATTTGCACAAAGAATTTCTACAGATGGTACTATTCAATGGGCAACAAATGGAATAAGAATTTCAACATCTGACTCAACACAAAGTAGCCATAAAATAATTGATGACGGAAATGGTGGTGCTTTTATTGCTTGGGTTGAAACTGGGGTTTCTAATACTACAGATATTTATTCACAGCACTTAGACTCAAATGGAAATGCTACTTGGGCTTCAAGAGGAGTAGCCATTTGTAATGCAACTAATAATCAATTTGAAATTTCTATGGCAAAAGATACTTCTGGTGGATTTTATATTGCTTGGACTGATAGTAGAACTGCTGTTACAACAAGTTTTGACATCTATATTCAAAGAGTGAATGCAAATGGAACAGTTGCATTTACAGCAAATGGCAATCAAATGACGATTGGAACAAAGGCAGAGCAAAGTGCAAATATTATAGTAGATGGTAATGGAGATGTATTGGTGTCTTATATAGCTTATATGGGTAACTCAATTGCAGGCAATGATATAATTGTAGCTAAAGTTACAAAAGCTGGAAACAGAGTTTGGGCTACAGATGTAAGTAATCAAGGTGGTAATGAAGAGCATCAACGAATAGCAACAGATAATCTTGGTGGTGCATATATTGTTTGGGATTTAGGTACATCTACGGCAAGTGGATATAATATTTATGCACAAAGAATTAATGGTAGTGGAGCAGTTCAATGGGCAGCTGGTGGTATTACTGTTTGTGGGGTAAATGGTGTGCAAATAAATCCTGAAATTGTGGCAGATGGCTTTGGCAATGCAATAATGGCTTGGTCAGATAACAGGCACGGATTGTATCCTTTTTTATATGCACAAAAATATAATAATTTAGGTATTGCAAAATGGACAGGAAATGGCAAAACAGTTGCACCAACACCTACAAATTCTCAAGAAAATTTTTCTATATTCACTTCTTCAAATGGAGCTAGTGTTTATGCAATACAAGATGTCAGAAACGCGGCAACTAATGGTGGTTATTATGATATTTATGCACAGCAATTAGACTCTTTAGGAAATGCTATTTGGGGTGCAACTGGTGTAGTAGTATCAAATGCAGCCAATAGTCAAAACCTTCCTAAAATTATAGCTTCCGATAATGGTAGTTACATTGTTACTTGGGAGGATTTAAGAAATGGAGCAAGTGATATCTATGCTTCTAAAATAAATGCAGCAGGAACTTTGCCAACTAAAATAACTCAATTCAATGCAAGAAAAAAAGAAACCACTGTGCAGCTAAATTGGACAAGTGAAAATGAAATGAATGTATCACATTTTAATATTCAACGGAGTAATGATGGTAAAAATTTTGAGGTAATAGGTGCAGTAAATGCTGGTAAAAATGAATACAGTTTTAGTGATGTATTACTAAACAATTCATCACAAATAATTTACTATCGTTTACAAATTGTAGATAAAGATGGTAGCGTTTATTACAGCAAAATAGTTACAGTTAGTAACAATACAACAGGGACAATAAAAGTTTATCCAACAATAGTTACAGGGCAAGTTAATGTTGAGTTTACATCAAAGTCTAATGAGATCGTAAGTATAAAAGTATTCGATGTAAGTGGAAAAATTGTTGATGTAAAATACTTAGATGTAGTCGCAGGGAAAAACAATTTTCATTATGACTGCAGCAGATTAAATGCAGGCAATTATTTTATGAGTTTTATAATAAATAATCAACTCCTAAAAACCGAGAACTTGATTAAGCAATAATTGTTTTGTTCAGTAGAGGGTAGAATGGCCACTTGCTTTCATTAGTGGGTGGCATTCTTTTTTATGCTATTTTTATCCAACAAACTAATCAATTCTATTAAAAAAAATATCAATGTTAAAAGCTGTTATAATAGACGATGAAGCAAAGGCTAGACGAATTCTGGAAAGTTTTGTAACAGATTATTGCAAGCAAGTAAGCATTATTGGCATTGCTGAAGATGTGGTTCAAGGAGTAAAAATGATTCAGAAAGAAAAGCCTGATATCGTATTCTTGGATATTGAAATGCCTGGTTACAATGGGTTTCAGCTATTAGAGTTTTTTGATGAAATAGATTTTGAAATCATTTTTGTTACTGCATATAGTGAGTTTGCATTAAAAGCTTTTCAGGTAAGTGCTATTGATTATTTGCTAAAGCCTGTGCAAATAGAACAACTGATAAAAGCTGTTGAAAAGGTAGAACGAATAAAAATAAATTCGAGTGCAGTTGAAAGGTTTGCAACCTTGAAAGAAAATTTAAAGAACAATACTATCAAGAAGATAGTAGTACCCGTAAGTGAGGGCAATTTGTTTTTTAATCTTGATGATATAACACACTTAAAATCTGAAGGTAGCTATGTATATATCTTTTTACAGAATGGAGAAAGAATATTAGCAAGTAAAAACATTAAAGACTACGAGAATCAGCTCACACAGCAAGAAGGCTTCTTTAGAACACACAGAAGCTTTTTAGTAAATATTAAGCACGTTATAAACGCTACTCTTGCTAACACAGAAGCCACTATGTGCAATAACGAAATCATCACTATTGCAAGAGAAAGAAAGAATGATTTTATTGACTATGTAAAGTCATTTGGGGGTTAATTCATTTCTGGAATTCTAACTTTAAATCCCATTCACAAACTCAAAAAAGCAGTTCACAAACTCTTTTATTTTTTCATATTAGTTTTTAGTCTTTTTACATTCTAAATCAAACTATATGAAAGAAATTGGTTTCACAAAAAGTCTAAGAAAAATAATAATGCTTTTAGCAATTGCAATGTGTTGCAAGTTCACATTTGCTCAAAGTCCAATTTTTGGCGATGGAAGTTCTGGGGCATTAACAGTTAATGGAACACAAATAGTTAATAGCTATTATGAAATAACTGCATTTATTCCCCCAAATACTAGTTATACGCTGCCTCGAATTGTGGTGAATGCTGCTTCCTTAACTGTAGGAAAAAAGTATTTAATAATGCAAATGACAGGGGCAAATGCAGGCAATTGGGAGATTATTGTTCCTAGTGGTCTACTTGCAGCAAATCAA
>CANGOT010000332.1 GCA_947455425.1 Chitinophagaceae bacterium
AATCCTTTGAATATTAATGTTGTAGTCTTTATTGGTAACAAGATTAGCTTCATCTTGAAACTTTTGAATATTGACAACAGTTATTTCAAACTTGCCCGAGTTATTATGTACAGCATAAAGCGATTTTATATCTTTTACAAATTCTTCTCTTGAATTAATATTGTGTACTGTAAGCCCCCTGCTTTTAAATTCCTTACCAGCTTGTACCAGCAAGTCTATCCTGTCAACTATAAAGTAAAACTTTGGTACTATATTCTTGCTGCTATAATAGTGGGTTAAATATTTTACATTGTAGTAAGCCAAAGCCGTTTTGCCACTGCCTTGTGTATGCCATATAATTCCTTTCTTAACACCTGCATCAATTTTTTGCTCAATAGCTTTTGTAGCAAAAATTTGCGGGTATCGCATTATATGCTTTTCAGTATTTGTCTCTGACTTAACATAAGCAAAAGCATACTGCAAAATGAAAAACAGTCTTTCACGCACAAATAAGGAAGTACATATTTTATGTGTAGGTGTATCTGTTGATTTATTGGTTATAAACTCTGGCGAGCTTTTAATACCAACAAGATTATTGTCTGTTAAAATTGTGGTCTCCTGTTCATCTGATATTTTGGCAAAAGCAAACTCATTATACAAGTTGATTTCTTCTCTAAAATAATTAAAACCTGGTTTCCCGTAGGCAGTTGTTGCATAATATGCACCCTGCAATGGCTCAACAGCACCTGCATCATACTCCATATTATTAGAGAAAACCATTAACTGAGTAATATTTACAAAGTGTCTGAATTTTTTATTTTCAAAACGTGTTTGTATTCTTTTGTGCTCTGCTCTGATGCCTTCAATATTATTGGGCTTTTTAACCTCAATAAATACTAACGGCATTCCATTAATCAGTAGAGTAATATCTGGTCTGAATTCTTCATCATCTTTTTTATAAGTCAGTTCAGTAACTACGTTAAGGGTATTATTCTGAATGTTATCAAAATCAATTAATCTAACTCCAGATTGGTCAATAAGTTTTTCAAAGAAACTTTTACCCAAGTCTTCATTATCTAATACTAGCGTAACTTCTATAAGTTTTTTACGAGCATCATCAATAGTTAAACCATCATTAATTCTTATGATGCTTTCCAGAAACACATCTGTAAATATGTTCGATTCGGATTGAATGTTAGCCCCCTTTAACGAAATATACTGATACCCCAGTTTACATAGGTGAAGTATAGCAGGAAGTTTTACTCTTGAGTTTTCGTTAAAAGCCATTGCTTGGTTGAAATATTTGAAACGAGTTTCAAAGTAATTGAAAGAAAATTAAATATTGGCTATAAATTTATATGTAAGCACTAACAGCTTAGGAATCCTAATGAAAGCCTGCACCTTAAAGAGAAAATAAGATCTTTGTCATAAGTTCTTTATATTCAATTATAAAGAACCAGTAAAAAAATAATCCACCCCTATAATACCCTCTAAAGAGGAAGATATAACCTCCGTGTCTTTATGGTCAAACTACTAATTACTAACTTCTAATTACTAACTATTAAAACGCTAATGCTCCTTGCTCTCCGTGCCTCTGTGGTAAAAATCCCTCTAGTAGCTATTTCATCATTTTATACACCAAACAACCCGCTCAACACACCATATTTGCACAAACTTTTTATAGTGACCAAACAACAAAAGCTTATTCTGTTTATTTTAACCAGCATCAATTTTACACATATACTCGATTTTATGATTATGATGCCATTAAGTAATTACTTAATGCCAGCATTTAAAATTACACCAGAACAATTTAGTTATGTAGTTGCAGCTTATAGCATTAGTGCAGGTTTTAGTGCATTTGTGGCTATGTTTTTTGTAGATAATTTCGACAGAAAAAAAGTGGTGCTGTTTGCTTACACCGGTTTTTTAATTGGCACACTTTGCTGTGGTATTGCACCCAGTTATATATTTATTTTATTAGCCCGAATTGTGGCAGGTGTTTTTGGTGGGGTGCTGGGAGCTCAGGTAATTAGTATAGTTGCCGATAGCTTTAGTTATGAAATACGCGGTAAAGCCATGGGTATTTTGTTTGGTGCATTTTCATTAGCATCGGTTATTGGTGTGCCACTTAGTTTAACTCTGGCCGATATGGTGGGCTGGCACGCACCCTTCTTTTTTATTGTAGGTATTGGTGCTGTGGTACTGTTTTGTATTTATAATTATTTGCCCTCGTTTAACCAGCATTTAGTGAATAAAACCCATACAAGCAATAATGTTTGGAACACTTTACAGCAAATTGTGTTTAAACGGGCCAACCTTATTGCCTATGCTTTAGGAGGCACATTAATGATGGGTCATTTTTTAATTATTCCTTTTCTAAACCCTTATATGCAGCACAATGTTGGGTTTAACGAAACCCAAAGAAAATTGGTGTATATAGTGGGAGGGTTGGTGTCTATTTTTAGTGCAAGAATTGCTGGCAAACTTTCAGATAAATATGGCAAGCACACCATTTTTTACATTTGTGCCATTGCCAGTTTGGTTCCTATTTATATTGTGTCGCACTTAGGAGTAATGCCTTATTACTATGCTTTAATTATAACAGGTATTTGGTTTGTTTTCAGCACCAGTCGTAACATTCCGGCACAAGCTATTATTAGTAATATAGTGCCACCACAACAGCGTGGAAGTTTTCAAAGTTTCAATAGTTGTGTAACATCGGTATTTATTGGTTTAGCGAGTTTAATTGCAGGAAAGGTGGTTATTGCAGATGAAACAAAAAAACTGCATCATTACGATACACTTGGTTTAATTAGTATGAGTGTGGTAGTAGTTGCCATTGTGATAGCTGGGTTTATTCCAAGGAAAAGCCTCCCCTAACCTCGAATATAAGTAGTAGTTAGTAGGTAGTAAGTAGTAGTTGGTGGTTAGTAAGTAGTAGTTAGTGGTTAGTAATTAATTAGTAGTTAGTAGCAATTGATAAGTAGAAATTACTAACTACTACTTACTACTTACTACTTACTACTTACTACTTACTACTTATTAATACGCTCCTCCGGCCTCAGAAAAATGGCGTTAAGAAAATCTTTATATGCAGCGTCATGTATAAGATGTTGAGAGATATTTACAGTCTATTAAATGTATTCGAATCTAAATAATAAAAGAAAAATCCTCAAATCATCTAATCCTGTAAATCCTGATTCAGACAACTTTCTGCAGCCTTTATTTTTTTGCTCCACCTTTTGTATCAAGTTGAACATCCCACTGTAGCGGGGACAAAAGTGGAAGAGTTACTAATACTAATTTCGGTTGGTGAGACACCAACCGATAGAGAAAAAAAAATCCTCAAATCCTCTAATCCTGTAAATCCTGATTCAGACAACTTTCTGCAGCCTTTATTTTTTTGCTCCACCTTTTGTATCAAGTGGAACATCCCACTGTATCAAGACAAAAGTGGAAGAG
>CANGOT010000333.1 GCA_947455425.1 Chitinophagaceae bacterium
AAGAAGCGAATATAGAGGCCTTGCAAAAAGCTATAGAATTAGATGAAAGCCTGCAAGGAGGTATAGTACACATTAAAGATGATTTTGCTGTTGGGCCTATTGCAGATATTTATCAAACTGAAGGTTATCAACAACGTAGAGATTGGTGGCAAAGTTTATTAGACAATTCGCCATATAAAGAACAGATTAATTTGGTGGATGATAAAATGACGGTTCATCAACTCATCAAAACATTAACAGAAAATTCTGAAGAGAAAGTCTGGATTTGGATGGCACAAAATCAGCATGATGTATGTAGTTACTATTGGTTAATGAGCCAGTTTAAAGACTATCAGGGAAGAGTAGAAGTGTTGTATTTAAACAACCTGCCTTTTATTAATGAAAAAGGGCAAATTTTTTATCCAACTCATTTGCATGAAATTCAACCCAAGGAATTTTTGAAAGCAAAGAAATTAGCACGTATCATCACTCCAAGTGAATTTGAGGTTGACCCAGATGAGTGGACAAAAATCTGCAATGAAAATGCTGTAATCAGAATATTAGAGGGAGGAAAGAAAATTGTAAGTAAGAAAGCAGATTTTTTTGATAAAGATTTACTAAGTGTTATTACAAGTGATTTTCAGAAACTAACTAAAATTTTGCATAATGCTCTTGGCAAAATGAAAATACAAACTGGTGATGTTTTCTTGGTTAACAGAATTAAACAATTAATAGAAGAACAAAAACTAGAAGCACAAGGAGATTGGAATAAGGGATGGAAAGAAATGGAGATAAAAGTAATTACAATAGAAAACGAAAATGTATAACTCGATATTCTTTTGAAGGTTTGTTAATGAATCATAAAACAGTATGCTAAAACAGTTAGTTTCATTTGTCATCCTTATTCTCTTGATGGGTGAAATAAAATGTCAAGATAGCACCAGTACATCATTACTTTGGGAGATTACGGGTATTAATTTAAAATCACCATCGTATTTATTTGGTACCATTCATATTCGATGCGGGGAAGATTATAAGATACCCAAGCAGGTGATTGAAAAGTTGAAATTATGTAAATCATTATTTGAAGAGTTAGACATTAATGACCCCCTATACTACAATAAATATATTGAGAATATGCACTGGGATAAGAAACTTGATTCACTGTTAGGTGATAGTCTCTTTAATGCTGCATCGAAAATATTTTTAGAAACAACCAAGCAGCCTTTAAGTAAATTCAATAAAATTCATCCATTTCTCACCAATCAATTTTATAATTACAAAAGCTTGGTTTGCAATAAAAAAACAAAAAGCTTAGAACAGGAATTAATTCAGATAGCTAATAAAAATAAGATAGATATTGATGGTTTAGAAACGGCAGAAGAGCATTTAAAGGTTGTGCAACAAATGCCCGAAATGAATCAGGTTTATAATCTGTTGTACAACATTTTTAAAAAGGATTCAATGAATTTATATTATAAAAAAATTATTGATGAATTCAAGAATAACAATTTTGTTAGGGCAACAAACAACAATACAAATCAATATACAAAGGAGGATTCTGTGCTATTAATCGACAGAAATTTTTCTTGATTGTCTACTATATGCTGGAGAATAACACTAGAACCCACTTTTTTTGCTGTAGGTGCATTACATCTTGGGTATGAAAATGGGTTAATTGCTTTGCTTAGAAAAAAAGGTTATACCTTAAAGCCTATTCCGTTATCAGCAAATTAATATTGTCAATAACTGCTGATTCTCTCAAGAATTTGACACATCTTTTTCATTAATGCTTTAATCGACTACATTGCCGTTGGGATAGAAATTAATTATGGAAGAAAATTTAGAAAACAATTTAGAAGAAAATAACAGCCAGCTTGGGGTAAAAGACCAATACAAAAACTGGTTTCTTGAATATGCATCTTATGTTATTCTAGAACGTGCTGTGCCTGCTATTGAAGATGGATTAAAACCAGTGCAACGTCGTATTCTTCATGCCATGAAAGAAATGGATGATGGGCGATTTAATAAAGTGGCCAATGTTATTGGTCAGGCCATGCAATATCATCCTCATGGAGATGCTAGTATTGGCGATGCTTTGGTGAACATGGGGCAAAAAGATTTGCTGATTGATACACAGGGTAACTGGGGCGATATTAGAACTGGTGACGATGCTGCTGCTCCAAGGTATATTGAAGCACGTTTAAGCAAATTCGCATTGGACGTGGCTTTCAACGCAAAAACAACCAACTGGCAACTAAGTTATGATGGTAGAAAAAATGAGCCTGTAACCTTGCCAATGAAATTTCCTTTGTTGCTTGCACAAGGTGCCGAAGGGATTGCTGTTGGACTTTCTACTAAAATCCTCCCTCATAATTTTTGTGAAATTATTGATGCTTCTATCAAGTATTTAAAAGGTAGAAGGTTTGAATTATTTCCCGATTTTCAGGTAGGTGGAATGATTGATGTTACTGGCTATAACGATGGTCAGCGTGGTGGAAAAATTAAAGTGAGATGTTTAATAGAAGAGCTTGATAAAAAAAACTTGGTGATTCGCGATGTGCCGTTTGGCGTTACAGTTTCACAGCTTTGCGAAAGCATTACTAAAGCGAATGATGCAGGTAAAATAAAGATTAAAAAAGTAACAGAGTTTACAGGTAAAAATGTTGAGGTTGTTGTTGAATTAGCACCAGGCATATCACCCGATATCACCATTGATGCCTTGTATGCATTTACCGATTGCGAGGTGAGTATTTCACCCAATGCATGTATCATCGAAAACCAAAAACCAAAATTTGGTACTGCATCAGATTTATTGAGAGCCTCTGTTGATAATACAAAAGATTTATTAAAACGCGAACTTGAAATTAAACTTCGGGAGCTTGAAGATAAATGGCACTATACTTCTTTAGAAAAAATATTCTTTGAAGAGCAGATATATAAACAGCTTGAAAAGAAACACGAAACCTGGGATAAAGTAATTGCTGCCATTGAAAAAGATTTTGTTCCTTTTCAAAAAATACTAAAGAGACAAGTTACAAGAGAAGATGTTTTAAAACTTACAGAGAAACCTGTTCGTAGAATTTATAAGCTTGATATTGATGAATTAAATAATCAGATTAAAGCTATTGAAGATGAAATAAAACAGGTTAACTACGATCTGGAACATCTCACAGAATTTGCAGTGACTTATTTTGAAATGTTGTTAAAAAAATATGGCAAAGGCAGAGAACGCAAAACCGAAATTAAATTATTCGATACCATTAAAGTACAGCAGGTAGCTATTGCCAATACAAAATTGTATATTAATAGAGAAGAAGGGTTTGTGGGTACATCTATGAAAAAAGATGAATTCTTATTTGATTGCAGCGATATTGATGATATCATTTGTTTTACCAAACGTGGCATTTTAAAAGTCGTTCGTGTTGGCGATAAAGCCTTTATTGGTAAGGATATTATTTATGC
>CANGOT010000334.1 GCA_947455425.1 Chitinophagaceae bacterium
GAACTGAAGCACAATAAAGAACAAATGTTGAGGCAATATTCGTCAAGCCCCAATAATGCCAAACCATATGTTGCTGGCAGTATTTATACGGACACTTCGTTTTTATACTTTTTTATTAAGTCTATAAAAACGTAAACGAAGTAACATAATGCTAAAGCTGTCAACCCAAAAAAAGATATAACATTAGTTCTTTGATTTTTCGAAATGTGTCCAATAAAAATCTGTTGAAGATAAAAATGGAAATAAACAAAAGAAAACTTGCAATAATTAAATGAATTAATTTTTCATTGATTTTTGAAAATTGTTTTATGTAGTTTAATGCAAAATATTTTTGCTGGTTGTCAAAAGGGTTTGATTGATTGTTATTTATTTTATTGGTAAGTTTATTCAGGTCCATTTTTTTGTTAACTAAAAATGAATAAACAACAGTAAAAATAGTAATGGATATACCAAGTATTACAAGGTTTGTGTTTGTAAGTTCACTTAGTATATTTTGTAAATCAGACTTCTCCATTTGTTAAGAATTTGTCCAACACTTTTGTCATTGTTGAAAGTATGAAATCTTCTGTATAAACTTTAGTTAAATCAGTAGTTGAGAACTCCTCTGCAAAGTTAAAATATTGTTCCACCAAAAGGTTCATTCCAGTTTTAAAATTATCAACTTCTTGTTTGATTTTGTATTCTTTTTTTCCAACGAATAACTTTAAAATTTTCTGTGTAAACTGACTTTCAAATTTGTCTTTAATCAAGTCTTCAATTTTTTCTAACGGCATTCCTGCAAATTTGAATTCTTTTTTAACAAAGGATTTTCCTTCAACTTGATAAGCCTGGAATTTGTCATTTAAACTGTTCTCTTTAAAAGAAATCGAATTCAGGTTGAGTGTTATTCTTGGCGAGGCATCTTTAATTTGATTTAATAACTCTGGCAGTTTTATGTTTTTGATTGGTTGCCTAATTACCTCAGTCATAATTGCTTTTAGAATTGCAATTATTTCTTCTGTTTCTCTCGTTGGGTCGTCATAAACTAAAGAAATCCAATTATAAAAGTTGGTATCATTGCCAACAATTTGAGGAAGTAAAAGAAAATAATTAGTGTCATCTCCAATTCTATCTGTGGGTTCAACTGTTACAATTTTGTCGCCTTTAATATGTTCTCCTTTTTTGTTTAAGGTGTAAGCACTCACGTTTAAAAGCAATGCAGGTCGGTCTCCAATTTCACATTTTTTAAATACAATTTTCCGACTTGTCTTTGAAAAAATTTGTTACGTTTATTAAGAATAATATAGTCTTGCTCATTATTATATTGCTCAATTAAATTAATTGCACCGTCAATTATGGCTTGATAATTCAAGTCAAACATTGCCCCAATCGAATGTCTTTTAGAAACAAACACTGGAACATTGATTGTAAATTTCGATTTAGTTTTATCTTTAGTTTTAGGCATAGTAGATTGTCAAATAATATTGCAGCCAACTCTTGCATTGTCGCAATTTTCAAGCTAAAACTTGCTTACATACACCCAAAATTAGGTGTAAATACGTAACTATATTAAAGAATATTCAAAATATAAACTTGTTTCAAATGTTCCCTCAAATACTTTAAACATATATTCAAATGCTACAAACAAATATTTTTTTACAATAAACATACTTTCAAAAATTGTTTCCATAACTATAGCAATCATTTTAATAACTATAGAAATGATAAACATATATATGGATGCCACAAACAAATATTTGTATACGATAAACATAGATTCAAAAATCATAAACATACCTACAGAAATGATTTTTGTAGTGATGGAAGCGATAAACAAATGTTCAAATGCTACAAACAAATATTTGTTTACGATAGGCATACATTCAAAAAAAAACTTCCCGTCAACTGCGAGGCACGAAGCAATCTCCTTTGGCTTTAGATTGCTTCAGGTGATTGCTTGGGCAAGAACCTCGCAACCTTTGCAATGATGTTTTGCTCCAAAATTTTAACATTTCTGTAACAAATTATTTTGCAGCTTTGTGCTGCAAAGCATATCATTAGCTATTGGTAATGCAAACTATTTAATAAATCAGTTAAACCATTTTTAAAAAATTATGCTGTAATTCTACTACTCCTAATACAAATACGGAGTTTATTATGAAAAGTATCATTCAAGTACTCATTAGCTTTTGCTACTTTGGCGATGCAGTACTCTTGGCTTTCGCCAAACAAATTTTAGTAGCAATGACAGATAATACCAATTTTCCTTCACCGTCTCCTAGTTTAAAAGTAATTGGCGACGCCATTACAGATTTTGAGACAGCAATGAGCAATGCTGCCAATGGTGGCAAAACGCTTACTGCCATTAAAAATCAGCTAAGGGATGCAATGCTGGAACAGCTAAAATTGCTGGCAACTTATGTGGAGCAAAACAGCAACAATGATCATGCTATTGCATTGAGTAGTGGCTTCGACTTAAGAAAAACAAGAGGTCACGCCACTATTCCTGATACACCCATTGGTGTATCGGCAGTTCAAGGTGTTCATAATGGCGAAATTAGTGTAAGCTGCAATGCACAAAAAGATGCTAAGCTATATGAGTGTCGCTACACTACCGATGCTACGCTTGCCACCTGGAATAGTGTGCCACCACAAACCAATCGTAAATTTACTATTGGTGGCTTGGCACACGGTGCAGATGTATTTGTATCGATGCGTGCTGTTAACAGTGCAGGCATTAGCAATTGGAGCAATGCTATAAGCATTTTGGTAAACTAAAGTTTAAGTAAAAAATGGGTTCATGATAAAGAGGTGTAGTTTTAAAAACTACACCTCTTTTTGTATGTGGTTGTTTGTAACAAATTATTGCCGTGATGGAAATAGTTAGTTATGCTCGCTCTTTAAAAGTGAAAACAAGCATAGGTCAATAAACTTGTTATGTACCAATGCACCTTGCCTAATAACTCCTTCTTTTGTGAAACCTAATCGCTGTGGAATTATTTGGCTTTTATAATTTTCTGTTCCACATATTATTTCAATACGATTAAGATGTAGTTCATTAAAACAAAAATTAATTAAGCCTTTACAACATTTGGTTACAATGCCTTTGCCCTGTTGGTTTTCTGCAATCCAATAACCAATTTCTCCAATTTTATTGATGTTATTAATTTTATAAATCCCAATCCTGCCAACTACTTTTTCATTGTCAATTATCACAAAAGCAAATGCACTTCCATCGCTTTTTCTTTGTGCAGATTCTTTGATATAGTTTTCAATAAACTCAACAGATTGCATTTCATCTACCCAAATTAACCATTCTCTTAAATAATCTCTACTATCATTTGCAATGTCGAAAACTGCTTGGGAATGAGAAGCATTAATAAATTCAAGGCTTATATTTTCGTCAATGTTTATGGTCATAATTGCAAATTGATTTTGTTAATGAAGGCTATTTAACTTCACTCA
>CANGOT010000335.1 GCA_947455425.1 Chitinophagaceae bacterium
ATAAATAAATTAAAGAACTACTAATATTTTGAAATAGTCAATTTGATATTTCGTGAACTAAAGTAAGGGTTATTGATATAAACGAATATTTTTTTTTGTTATTTTTTTTCAGAAGCTAATATTTTTTTTAATTCGATAAGTAATAAAAACTCATAGATATATATCTGAACTTATGTCAAAAAAATAACCATATTTTAAATAGCATCTTAAAAGCATGGTTTTTAATTTTTTTGTTGTGCTCTAATAATTTTCATAACGGCATTTAACTATCTTCGCTGCCAACCTTATTTTATGTATATGAAAATAAAGGCAGTAAATATTATTAAAGAAAAAATAAATAATCACTTAAAAAATGGATTCAATAGCAATAATTATTGGAATAGGAGCATTGGTAGTAGGCACTTTAGCGGGTAGATTTCTTTTCTCAAAAAATACAAAAAAAGAAGTAGAAGATGCTCAACGTAAAGTTGCCGATGTAGAAAAACAAATTGCAGAAGCAAAGTCTCAGGCACAAAGTATCATAAAAGAAGCTCAATTAAAAGCAGAAACAACCAAAAAAGAAAAAGAACTTGAAGCGAAAGAAAAATTTGTACAACTAAAATCTGAGTTTGAGAAAGATGTAAATGAACGTAATCGCAAGATCAATGAAGCTGAAAACAAGGTTAAACAAAAAGAACTAACCATCAATCAAAAAGATGCACTTCTTGAGAAACAGGTAAAAGAAAATGATGTGATTAAAGAAAACCTCAATCGTCAAATTGAAGTTGTTAATCAAAAAAGAACAGAACTAGAAAAACATCAGGAAGAACATATTAAAAGATTGGAAAAAGTTGCCAACCTTACTGCTGAAGATGCAAGAAATCAATTAATAGATAGCCTTAAAGCTGAAGCTCATTCTCGTGCATTAGTAATGCAACAAGAAATTATTGAGACTGCAAAAGAAAAAGCAAATAAAGAAGCTAGAAAAATCATCATTCAAAGTATTCAACGTACTGCAGCTGAACAAACGATTGAAAATACTGTTACTGTATTTCAATTGGAAACAGATGAAATTAAAGGTCAAATTATTGGTAGAGAAGGTAGAAATATCAGAGCTTTAGAAGCAGCCACTGGTGTAGATTTAATTGTTGATGATACTCCAGAAGCTATTCTGCTTTCATCATTTGATCCATTACGTAGAGAAATTGCCCGTTTGAGTTTGCAACGCCTTGTTGCAGATGGAAGAATTCACCCTGCTCGTATTGAAGAAGTTGTTGAAAAAACACGTCGCCAACTCGAAGATCAAGTGATGGAAATTGGCGAAAGAACTGTGATAGAATTAGGTATTCATGGCTTGCATAAGGAATTAATTAGAATCGTTGGTAAAATGCGATTCCGTTCTTCTTATGGCCAAAACTTATTAATGCACAGTAGAGAAACTGCAAATCTTTGTGCTATTATGGCAAGTGAATTAGGATTAAATCCTAAGCTTGCAAAACGTGCAGGGTTACTACACGATATTGGTAAAGTGCCAGATGAAGAAACAGAATTAAGCCACGCATTATTAGGTGCTAAACTTGCAGAAAAATATGGCGAAAATCCAGCTGTTGTAAATGCCATTGGTGCTCACCACGATGAAATGGAAATGCAGTTTGTTATTTCTCCAATCATTCAGGCTTGCGATGCAATTAGTGGTGCAAGACCTGGTGCAAGAAGAGAAATGATGCAGCAGTATATTCAACGTATTAAAGATCTTGAAAAATTGGCGATGGATTACACTGGTGTTGAAAAAGCATATGCAATTCAAGCAGGTAGAGAGTTGCGTGTAATTGTAGAAGCAGAGAAAGTTGGAGATACAGACAGCGATAAACTAAGCTTTGAAATTGCTCAGAAAATACAAACCGAAATGACTTATCCTGGTCAAATTAAAGTAACAGTAATCAGAGAAAAAAGAGCTGTAAATATTGCACGATAATTAAAATTTAGAAGTAATTTAATATCAAATAAACTAAAGAAGCAGTCTAAAACCTTATATAATTTGTAAAGGTTTTTGACTGCTTCTTTGTTATTTGGGTTTTATACATAATATCAAATTAATCATCTCGCTTAACTTCTCAGCACCTTTATTGTTCAAATGATCGTTGTCGTAGAAATACAGCTTTGTAAAGCTACTGTCTTCAAAAAAGTTTAAATATTCGCATTTGTATTTATTACAGATATTGTTGATATAGTTTGTGTTTGCAGCAATGATATTTTTATTACAAAACTTCGAGTAGCTATTAAATACAGGTGTTGTTACAAATACTATTTTAATTTTCTTGTCATTAAGTTGCATTATAAAATCTTCTAAATCCGCTTCAATTTCTTTTCTTCTTTTTGCAAAATTCTCGGCATTATGAATTTTTACACGTTCTAATCCAGTACTATCAATTATTAATTCCGATCTATATTTTGGCAGATACCCATTTTGTAAAATTACTTTTGCATCAGCATCTTCAAAATTATTTATTGCTAGATTAAGTGTGTGTTTTAGTTGATAGTTGGCTATTGCAGAAAAATTGTTTATTCTAAAAGCTGGATATTGAGAATACTTAATTCCAAAGTGCTGCAAATAATAATCGTCTCTCCAGTTTTCTTTTATATCATATAACTGATAAAAAAAAGAAAAATAACTAATATTAATAATAACGGTTTTTAAATTTTGTAACTTAGGTAAGTATAGAAGTGTAAGTCTTTTATCATAGTAAAGCGTTTGTGATACATTCGACAGATTAAATGTTTTGCTTGTAAAGCAAGATGGATTAATACCATTAAGGGTTTGAGATGAGCCCAGAACAAGCGTTTCAATACTATTGAGTTGTTGCTCTAAATAATATTTCTTTGTGGCATAGCTGCTAACAAAATGTTGGGTTCTTAATTCATATTCAAAATAGGCGAAGCATAAAATTATAGGAATAAAAAAAATAAAAAACCTGAATAGTATTTTTTTTAAATAAGACATTTAGTTTATTTTATAATTGCTAATATATCTTCATCATCTTCAATATTACTCATCTGTTTTAATATTTGTGGTGCTCTCCAACTTACTCTATGACTAACAGGAACCACTGTAAACACTTTTGGATTGGGCAAACAAGCTATAATTTTTGCAGCTTCTTCTCTTGTTAAATTTTTGGCTGATTTATGAAAATAGGTTTGAGCAGCTGCTTCAATTCCAAAGATTCCTTTACCCATTTCTATAGTGTTTAGATACACTTCTAAAATTCTTTGTTTACCCCAAATCCATTCTATCATTTTGGTGAAATATATTTCAGGAACTTTTCTGATATATTTAGTAAAACCACCACCTTGCCACAAAAAAACATTTTTAGCTACTTGTTGGGTAATGGTACTTGCACCACCGCCTAAGGGAATTTTAGATTTTTTATTTTTC
>CANGOT010000336.1 GCA_947455425.1 Chitinophagaceae bacterium
AATAGCGTCTTCTAATTTTACTTTTAGTTTATAACCCTTATCCAGAGCGACTTTGCTTGTAATAATTTCTTGAATTGCATCGAAATCATTGGTAGAAGAAGGCTTGTATTTTTTTAGATATTCAACAATATCTTTATTCACTTCTGAGATGGAGTTAAGATTGTGAACTACTTTACTGTGGCTTCCATTTCCTGGAAACACAACAAGGTTACCCATAAATGCCATCATTGCAGTTGCAAGGTTTCCTTGTTCCATTTCAACCTTGCCAAGATAATAATGTGCCGAAGAATAGTATGGATTGATTAAGAGGGTTTTTGTGAAACAATCAATGGCTTCTTTATATTTTTTTAAACGATAATAGGTGATGCCTTTATCATACCATGCAACATAGCTATAAGGACAAGGTTTTATTATTTTATCATAAACAAGAAGTGCTTCTTCTTTTTTTTCACCATCATCTAATGCATTTGCTAAAAGATTGTTCCAGGTTGGTGCTTTTGATGGAAATCTTTTAAGTCCTACTTCTGCAAGTTTTTGAGCCATTGCATAGTTGCTGTCACCAGAGTATGCCAGTATTAAACCACTAAGCATAATGCTATAGTTTGTATCACTTTCAGGAACTTTTTTATAAATTTCTATGGCATCTTTATACTTGCCTTCTTTATATTTTACAACAGCGTTTGTAATAGTTTCTTTGCTGTCCAATAAAGGGTTTTTGTCTTGTGAATAATTGTTGGAAATAAAAAAAATAAAACCAGCAATTACTAAAATACTTTTCTTTACCATACTAAGTTAGGTTGGTTAAAATATGAATTGTTAAGGAATATGTCAACAAAATTTATGAAACTAAAGATGCTGACAAATTTTTTTTTTTGATATATCAAAGGATTCTTATTTACTAGCCGTCAAAACAAAAAACTATAATATGAAACAAAGACTACTTGCATTTCTCGTTTGTTCATTTGCATTTGGCAAGGCTATAGCTCAAACAAATCCGGTTATTTCTGCGTGGTTAAGAAACTCAACAATTACGTCGCGGCACTACGATAAAACTACAGGGGCATTAATCAATGATGCTACTCTTGCAAATGTGCAGTCTGTAAAATATAATACTACGAATGTTTACATTGCCACGACAGGATTGCCTGCTTATATAACAGGTCCTTTTTTAGATGGTAATCCTAATAATGCTGGCAATCAAAATGCAACTTTTAAATTGCCTTTAACACCAACAAAAAATACAGGTACTCCCACAGCCACAACTGGTGGTAATATTGGATTATTTATAAATGGAGTTGCTTTATTTGATTACAGAGATGGAGTAAGTTGGAATAATGCTCAAAGTAAAGTTTGCGGAGGTCCAATTGTAACTTGCACGGGAGATGGGGTTTGGAACAGAGATGCTGTAGTAGGTGAACGTTTAGGATTTGATTGTTCGAAAGGGCATCCTGCAGGAACGAACTATCACCATCATCAAAATCCAAGTGCTTATAATTTGGATTTGAATGTAATTTCTACAGTTTGTAATTTATACACGTCAGATGGATTATATACCATCAATTCAACACAACATTCGCCATTGCTGGGATTTGCTTATGATGGTTTTCCTATTTACGGAGCTTATGCCTATAAAGATACCAGTGGAACAGGCACTATTGTTCGAATGAAATCGAGCTATAGTTTAAGAAATATTACAACCAGAACAACTTATTCTAATGGGTCATCTGTTACTGCAGGTCCTTCAGTTAGTACAACCTATCCACTTGGATATTTCAGAGAAGATTATCAGTACACTGCCCCAACGGCAACTCAAACAGATTACTTAGATGAACATAATGGTAGATTTTGTAAAACACCCGAATATCCCAATGGTACTTACGCATATTTCTGTACTGTAGATGCAAATCATAATTCAGCTTATCCATATTGTGTAGGGCCAACTTTTTATGGAAATCTTGCTGTGTCAAAAGTTACTACAGTTCCAGGAGGCACAACAACCTACACAGGTCCTATTTTACCTGTTGATTTATTAGACTTAACAGTGTATATGTCTGATAATAAAACAGTTTTAAAATGGTCAACTTTAACCGAAAAAGATCTTAGCCTTTTTGAAGTTCAGATGAGTAGCGACGGTATTAATTTTGAAAATATTGGAATGGTAAAAGCTGTTGGGAATTCGAGTTCAACAAATAACTATACCTATCTTGATTATACCTCACTGAAAGAAAACAGGTATTATCGATTGAAGGTTTTAGATGCTAATGGAAAATACAATTATTCAAAAATTGTTTCCATTCACAGTAATCTAAATAATGATGAAATAGGTATTTTCCCCAACCCGGTTTCCGATTTATTAGTGATGCAGTATAAAGGAATTAATAAAAGATCGATGAATATTGAATTGGTGAATACCCATGGTCAAGTAATAAAACGTCATGAGTTTCAGCAAGGCAGTACTATTAGCTATCTTGAAACAAAAACTATTGCAAATGGCATTTATTTTTTAACAGTTTCAGATGGGGTTGTAAAAAAAGCTTATAAGGTTTTAATAAACCACTAATTTTTTAAAGAGTCGTTTGAATTTCCTCAAACAGTTCTTTTGTTTATATCTTCACGGTCATTATGATTTTGTGTCTGATAAAGAAATATTATAAAACAATTATTCTCCTTTTTTTATTTTTTCTAATTAATTTTTTTGAAAAAAAATCAAGATGGATTGAGCAATATTATTCGAATGGCATTTATCCTAAAATTTCATCGATACAGCGAAAGCTGACTGGCGGATTGCCTGTTAGTTTAGGCGATTTAATATACCTCATACTTGGATGTTTTTTTGTATTTAAACTATCAGTTTTTATAATAAAATTAATCAAGCACCAACAACGAACTGCGGTTTTAAAAAAAGCTGTTATTTGGAGCATCAACTTTTTTTTGAGTGTTTATATTGTCTTTAAGCTCATTTGGGGATTTAACTACAGTAGAGAAGGAATTGTGTATCAGCTAAAACTTGAAAACAGTAATTATTGCAAGGAAGAATTAGTAGCGTTGATTGAAGATTTGATAGTTGAAGCTAATGATTGCAGAAGTCGTATAAGTGATACTACCTTGCCAAAAATGAACATTGACTCCATTTTTTCACAAACTAAAAGAGCTTACGGTTCAATTAGTAAGAAGTATTTTTTTTTAACTACTGATCGTTTTTCAATTAAAACAAGTTTGTATAGTTTCATGGGCAACTACCTCGGTTATACAGGGTATTACAATCCTTTTACAGGGGAGGCTCAAATTCGAGATGACATTCCTAAAATACTTTTACCCTTTATTGCTTGTCATGAAGTGGCTCATCAGCTTGGTTATGCCAGTGAGGATGAGGCTAATTTTGTTGGGTATCTTGTAGCTAGTCAGTCTGA
>CANGOT010000337.1 GCA_947455425.1 Chitinophagaceae bacterium
GTAATGTTATCGTTTTTAATAGCATCTAAAATTGCACCGCAATTGTTGTTGGTTGCTCCAAAAAATCCAGCAAGTTGTTTTTGAAAATAAATGTCAATCATATTTGAAAGGACATAACTCTTTTTACCAGCTTTCAGTATTTGAATCTTGTTTTTGCTGCACCATTTTTTTGTGGACCTTGTATCGCAGTAGCCCAATAATTGTTCTAATTCATCGAGTGTAATAAATTTTTCTATCATCTTATTTGTATGTTGTTTTTTTATTTCATAGGATTGGATATTGAAACTACTCACTGTATGTAGAACATAAAATCCCCACATAGAGCAATAGCCCTCTTCCAAAATTTACAATAAAATTTTTTGTAATTGTTGAATCAACTTTTGGTGATATTGTATCGAACAAGTTGATATAAGAGTAGTACAAATTCTTATAATGCAAATATACTAAATTAAAAAGGTGGATGCAAGTGTTTGGAAAAATATATTTTGAAACACCATACCACAAAGGGTTTTCACTGTTTTTTTATTTTATCCACTGCAAAAATGGTCTTTCTCTCCACTGCGAGATATTTATTATGAAAGACCAAAATGAAAGCAAAAAAACTAAATGTCCTATCATTATTCGATGGTGTTGGAACTTGTTACTTAGCTCTGCAAAAAGCAGGGCTTGAAATTGAAAATTACTACTCAAGTGAAATTGATAAATCTGCAATCAGTGTTTTAAATTATCATTATTCCGCTAACACCTCTTTCCAGAACATTGGTGATGTTACGAAGGTTAGTGGATTAGATTATGCAAATGTTGATTTGATTACATTCGGTAGTCCGTGTACGCAATTGAGTAGTGTCAATCCTAAGGACCGTAGTGGGTTGGAAGGACCAGATTCTAAACTATTCTATAACGCAATCCAGATAATGAAAGATATTATTTCAGTGAAAGATAAACCACTGCATTTTATCGCCGAAAATGTGGCATCAATGAGTAATAAAAATAAAGAATTAATCACAGCAGAATTGAAAACAGTTTTTGGCGAAAACGTTCAATTGTATAAGATAGATTCGGCACTTGTTGCACCTGCACATCGAAGAAGATATTACTGGACGAATATTCCAAATATTAAACCAATAGCACCCAACAATAGCAACTATCAAAACATTCTTGTTAATGGTTTTGCAGATAGAGAGAAAGCTAATGTTGTTCTTTCATCGAGTTTAACTTTAACCAACGGAATTAGCAGATATTTTGAAAGGAACATTGGCAATATAGTTTTCAAGGATAAAGATTTTGCTGATTTGCCAACCGAAGAAAAATTATTGAAGTACCCTGAAATTTTAAAAGCATCTGGCTATATTGGGAAAGCCAAATCATTGAATAATGAATACTCTTTTCCAAATGATTGTTATAGATTGCCGAGTGTGCTTGAGTTAGAAAGGATGTTAACTTTTCCACCTGATGGATATATTAGTATTGTACCTAATGTATCAAAAACAGAAAAGAAGAAGTTGGTAGGGCTTTCTTTTACTTGTGATGTTATCGCACATTTGTTACAACCATTGCAGGATATACTCATTTTATAAATTCTATATTGTTTTTTGTATTCGTTTTGCTTGAACACTTACATCTACGACTTAATATGATTGCGGGGTGATGAAAATCTATCCAGCAATAGGTTGCTGACGAACTTGTATAAGGTACGAATAAAGGGCTTTTATAAAAGGGTTTTGCAAACAAATGGGTATATAAAAATTAGTTGATTTTTTTTTGGAAAATATTTTTTTCAAAATGGGCATACCCTAAATATTTTTCTGAAAAAATCTAAAAAAATTTTAACCCACACTATCAACACCAACTTATGTACAAGGTGGGGAGGGCATACGTAAGTTGGGTAACGGGAGGCAGGGGTGCCATAAAATATTCTTGTTGTAGAACTTGCATTCACAAAAATCATTTCGTATATTTGGCATAATTGAGCATCAGTCTCATTGGGTCTTCTAAAGACCACTTTGTTGATAGTGATAACATCAAATCAAACAAGTCCCTGAAAGGTTGGACATCAATAAAGTATCAGCAACCAATCAGGTACGAAAAATTCTGTTTTACAAATTAGCTTAATAGCTATTTACATTCCCAAGTTATTTATTACAATATAGCAAGGTTTCACCTTAACAGGGTGCTGGAGAATTTATAAGCTCCAGTTTCTGCCCCTGTATAACTATAGCAGAGCATAACATAAAAAGCAGAATAACTATGAAAAAATGCAATATCCATCTAATCAATTTAACCCTTTAAACCCTACAGTTAGTAATGTAAGTATATCAGTATTATCTAATTCTAATATACCTATATCAACTATATCATCTTCTCATTCATTAAATACATCCCCTCTCATTAATGTTGTATATAACCCTAATACATATATAGAGTGTAAAAACATAGTAAATATAAGTGTTATAGAAGATATTAGTAGTAAGACAGATACTAATATTTATACCAATTCTCCGCTATTAAGAAGTCATAACTACACTATCTATATATCTAACAAGACTGAAAGAGTTATTGAAAGAATTATACCAACCAAACTTAGAAAAGCTATACATCCAGATTTAGAAGTAGCAAAAGAACTTTGTCTTTTATTTTTATCAAAACTTAGTAGCACATACTTTGATGTTAAGGATGGTGGTGATGGATGGAAAAACCTTAACTCCAAATACTTAAGAGAATATTTCAGTACAGCCCCATCAACTTACAAACGTATTATTGAAGCATTAGAGTTTGAACACAACAAAGGCTCAATTCTAATATGTGATTATAAGTCCCAAATAGGCAAAAAGAGCCACTCTTTTAAATTGGGCGACAACTACATAGCCAACGGATTAAAGCCCTATTTACTAACCTCTAATGAAGCCAGAAAATTATATGACAATGATAGAATTAGAATGCTCAAAAAAGCAACAGATAATTCCATTTGTAAAAACCTATTTGAATTTTATAAACACATTCAGTTGCCTACACTTGAAGAAATAGAAACTGAGGCTAAAAGGCTTATTAGTTTAGGTTATACCAAAAAGTCAAAGGTTCTCAAATTCAGGAACAAGCATAGAGATTCGTATTTTAAGAATCCAGAACAAATAACATTTGTAGAAGATGCAATTGAACTTTATAATCACCTAACTAAAAATGGTCTGCTGATTCCACAACCAACAACAGAAATTGCAGGTTATAGGGTTGTAGATTCTTTTACATTAATGCCGAGTTGGATTAGAAGTCTTGTTAAATACAAAGGCAAACCAATTGTTGAATCGGATTATTCAGCATTGCATCCAAACATAGTTATTGCTTTATATGGTGGCAAAACGAGCTTTCTAACACACCAACACATTGCAGAGCAACTTGGAATAAATGAAAA
>CANGOT010000338.1 GCA_947455425.1 Chitinophagaceae bacterium
ATCTAAATCAATAAATAAAACATAACTCGGGAAACTATCTTTCGGCAACAAGCTATCGTAAGCAGTATTTACCGCATGATTGAGATAAGCACTTTTGATATAACGATTATTTACAAAAAAATACTGGTCGCCTCGAGTTTTTTTTGCTGTATCAGGTTTGCCAATAAAACCATAAACATTTAAATAATCTGTTTCTTCTTTTACTGGAACCAGTTTAGCATTATAGTTATTACCCAAAACCTGAACAACTCGCTGTTTTATATTTCCTGCTTCTAAGTGAAATACTTCTTGTCCGTTACTAGTAAGCGAGAAAAAAATGTGTGGAAAAGCCATTGCAACCCTTATAAACTCATCAACAATATGCCGCATTTCTACACTATTACTTTTTAAGAAATTTCTTCGGGCTGGCACATTGAAAAACAAATTTTTCATACTAATACTTGTACCGTTGGTGAATGCACAAGGCTCTTGTTTTACTACAGTACTGTTTTCAATTTCTATATAGGTACCTGTTGAGTCTTCTGCTTTTTTAGTCTTTAGTTCAACTTGTGCAACAGCTGCAATACTGGCTAAAGCCTCACCGCGAAAACCCATTGTTTTAATATGAAACAAATCCTCAATATTTCTGATTTTAGAGGTAGCATGTCGCTCAAAAGCCATTCTAGCATCGGTTTCACTCATACCCTTACCATTATCAATCACCTGAATAAGGGCTTTGCCAGCATCTGTAACTAGTAATTTTATTTCGGTAGCTCCAGCATCAACAGCATTTTCCAGCAACTCTTTTACAGCACTTCCAGGACGCTGAATCACTTCACCAGCAGCAATTTGGTTAGCTATATTATCGGGCAATAATTGTATAATATCAGACAAAACTATTTTTTGATTTTAATTTTATAATTATATCTCAGTTGACTAATTTGGTTTCTCACAAAATTTTAACAAAGTTTCAACCTCTTTAATGTGGGCAAATGTAAGTGTTGCATTACATTTGTTTTTTTAAGAAATAAAATGCCCAGATATGTTTAAGAAAAATAAGAATGTTAGCAGCAAATCGAAACCATCGCAGTTTATGGCAATTTTGGGAATTACCTCTGTTTTATTTATTGTTGGAATTTTTGGTTGGTTATTTTTAAATGCAACAAAATATACAGAAGTTCTAAAAGAAGATGTGCTAGTGCAGGTATACTTACATAACTCAGCAACAGAGAAAACCACTGCCGATTTAAAAGCTTATATTGAATCGAACCCTTATGTAAAAGATTTAGAGTATGTTGATAAAGCCACTGCTAAACAACGTTTACAGGCTTCAGAAGACAAATACGACGAATCCTTACTTGGTGGAGAAAATCCATTGCTTGCCTCAATTAATTTTCACTTAAAAAGCGATTATGTTCAAAAAGATTCTTTAAACATCATAAAAAACAACATACAAACAAATAGCAATAATATTGTTGAGAGTATTTTGTATCCTGAAGGAGTGGTTGAAAAAATGGGGCCTATTTTAAAATGGATTTTAATAGGTCTGCTTATTTTAGCTGTTATTTTTGGTTTACTTGCCATCATTTTAATTGACAACACTATAAAACTTTCGATGTATAGTAATCGCTTTTTAATTAAAACAATGCAAATGGTAGGTGCTACAAGAGGTTTTATAGTTAGACCAATAAATAAGCAAGCAATTATTAATGGGTTGATTGCTTCATTTATAGCCATTTTTTTTGTTTGCGGATTAGTTTATTTATCGGAGCAAACTATTGATTATGTGAAGCAATTACGAGATAACAAAAGTCTTTTGCTACTCTTTGCTGGTATGCTTTTTCTGGGTGTTATTATCAGTTTATACAGCACACACAGAAGCGTTATCAAGTATTTAAAAATGAAATTAGATGACCTTTATTAATAAAAACTTCATAAAAAAAATAAACCGTTTCTCAAAATGAAACGGGTTATTTTTTTATATCATTATTTTTTTAATTGCAATCCTTAACACCAATATAGACTACTGTTCTATTTGCATCTATTTCAATGATTGCCTTGCAACCACTTGATGGATTAAGCGTATAAATCAATGTGTTTTTTACTTTTACATTAGGCTCTCCCAAAAGTTCAACAATATCTTGATAAGTAGAATAACCTAGAGTTGTTTGAAGATTGCCACCAACTGCAAAGTTTGATTTATTAGTTTTTACTCGAATTAAAGACTGAAGTTGCTCAAACACAGAAACCCTGTTACTGTTTCTAGACATCTTAAAGAAAGTGCTGTTTTTTTTGTCTTTGTCTGCAAGTTTCATTTCATCTTTTTCATTACTTGCATTTGTAAGCAAGGCAGACAATCCCAATGTTGTTACCAATAAAATCTTTTTCATACTTTTTTTTAAAATAATTAAAATAATAATTATTTCACAGGTGGACAGAACATATCTACACATCTAATCATATATGACTAGATAAATAGATTCCAAAAATGTTTACGTATGGGTTTAGATTATATTGGTTAATCTGGATGAAGGATAAAACATAAACGCGTGTTTAATAATAATATTGTGTAACTACATTATTAGTATTAATTATTTTCAATAATAGTTGTAATAAATTTTTCGATTGATGTGCGAATCTCTGTGGCTGTCACTTGATGATTGTTAACCATTATAGAAAAAATGTAAGCCTTGCCTGCATTGGATTTGATGAAACCAGACAAAGAATAATTATTACTAAGTGACCCTGTTTTGGCAAAAATTTTATTTTGATAACCTTTATAATATCCTTTTAAAGTCCCCTCATCCCCTGTTGGAAAAATAGTTGAAATGCGTTGCCAGCTAAACTCATTTTTCATTTTGTTGAGAATAAAAACAAAGTCTTGGGGAGAGAATAAATTATACCTGCTTAATCCACTACCATCTACCCATCGTGGTTTTTGTGGCAGGCTTTTAAAATCTGTTTTTAATAAAGAATCAATTATTTTTTCATCACTTAAATAACCCAATTGATTTAAACTAACCATTAACAAAGTTTGCTCTGCAAAAAAATTATCGCTATTGTGCATCATAGGTTTTAAAAGAGAATCGGTGGGTTGGGAGTAGATTTTTTTCTTTGAAAACAAATATGACTTATCTGTAAAACGATGCCTGCTGGGTGCAATTTTTTTCTTCAAAGTATCTGCTAATAAATTACCTTCCACATGATTAAAATTATTTACAACCAAGTCAACACCTAACTTCAGCGGAACATCAACAGTAACATTTTTTTTATTAGAAGGATTATCATAAACCATGAAAGAGTTTTCATTTTCTAATCTTTCAATTTTAAAGGAACTGAGCTTTTCTTTAGATTGAACAACTTTTTTTTGAAAGTAACCAGGAATCACTTTTACAACAG
>CANGOT010000339.1 GCA_947455425.1 Chitinophagaceae bacterium
CCATTTTGATACGAATAAGTTGTAGAATAGGAAATATGATATGGCTCAACAAAACTAAAAGTAGGTACAATCGAAATTTCAAAAGGCAATTCAACAACCAGATTATCTATTTGACAATTGAATCCCGTGCTGGCAATGTTTGTATGCTGATGAGAGCAATGCTCCTGATAAGTGTGTTGGTGTTTTGTAACAGCGTCATGCAGAAACTTTTTGGGTGTAACTCCTAAAAGAAAAATCAGCATTAGTAATGCTGCTAGTATCTGTCTTATGTTGACTTTTAAACCCACGACTGCAAATGTAATTAGCTATTATGATTAAAAGAAAAATAATGTGTGAATGATGCAAGTTAAATGAAAAGTAGTGTAATGATTTAGCACCAACAAACGTGCAGCTTTGCATTATAAAATTATAGAAAATGAAATCACTAATAGCAACAGTATCACTTAGTATACTAATGTTCAGTTTTAGTTCTTGCAATAGAAAGGTAGCTTTTCAAACATCTACAGCTGTTCCTGCAGCCAGAGGCTATGTAAAAGTATCCAAAGACAGAAATAAAAACTATGTTATTAAAATAGAGCTTACCAATTTAGCAGAAGTAAACAGGTTACAACCTCCCAAGAGCACCTATGTTGTTTGGTTGGTTTCTGATGATGATATCACTAGAAATATCGGTCAAATTAAAAGCTCAACAAGTATGTTGTCTTCCATGCTAAAGGCAAGCTTCGAAACAGTCTCTTCAAATAAACCACGAAAAATATTTATTACTGCTGAAACCGACGGTGACGTTCGATTCTATGGTAATCAGATTATATTATCGACAGATAAATTTTAATAATAATTTAAAAGTAAAACATTTATATGAGCAATCTTCTTTATCTAATAGCAGTTATTTTAATAGTTTTTTGGGCAATAGGATTCTTTGCATTCAATGTAGGAGCAATTATTCACATACTACTCGTTATAGCAATTATATCAATTCTGTTAAGAATTATTCAGGGAAGAAAAATCATCGATTAATAAATCAAATAAAAAAATAAAAATGAAAACTGTAAAAGTATTGTTAGGGGTGTTGGCAGGAGCTGCCGTTGGAGCATTAGTTGGGGTGTTGTTTGCACCTGATAAAGGCTCTAAGACCCGAAAAAAAATTATGCACAAAGGCGAAGATTATTCAGACGAATTAAAAGAAAAGTTTGATGAGCTGGTAGCTTCCATTGCAAAAAAGTATGATGCCTTTGAACAAGGGGCAGAAGATTTAATGGCTAAGGGCAAAGCTAAAATGGAAGAAATTAAAAAAGAAGTTAGTCATGCGACTGATTAATTGATTCAATAAAAAATATGCAATGAACAATAGCGAAACACCCATAGAATTACTTTTTGAAAAAGCAGAGACATATGGCAAAACAACCATAGAACTGGTAAAATTAAAGGCAGTTGATAAAACCGCTGACATTGGTTCTTCACTTGCTGTACAGATTGTTTTAGCTGTAATAGCTGCCTTGTTTTCCTTAAGTATTACTGTGGGTATTGCGTTATGGTTGGGCAATTGTTTGGGCAAACCTTTTTATGGTTTTTTTATAGTAGCCGGGTTTTATTTACTGGTTGGTTTTGTTGTTTATAGTTTTAAAATTCAATGGATTAAACTTCCTATTCAAAACAGTATTATCAAGCAAATACTCCAACAAAAAAACAATGAAAAAAAATAATGACATAGATTGGTTAAGCTCACAAATTGCTAACCTACAGCAGCAGCAAGAAAATGAGTTCTTGTTATTGAAGCAGCAAATGCATTTTACCTATGAGAGTTTAAAACCAATTAATTTAATAAAAAATACTTTCAAAGAAATGGTGTCATCGCCCGATGTTAAAGGCAATCTTTTTAAAAGTGCTTTGGGGCTTGTAACAGGCTATTTCTCTAAAAAAATACTTGTTGGTTCGTCACATAATCCTATTAAAAAAGTACTAGGTACTGTGTTGGAATTTGCGGTAGCCAATATTGTAAGTAACCATCAAAATGATGTGGTTGAAAATAAAACTTCGCATTAATCAATTATATATAAAAAAATGAAAAAAATTATACTATCAAGTATGTTATCTGTTATAACCATACTTTCTTATGCTCAAAGTCCATTATCAAAAGGATCTTCGCAATTAAATCTTGGAGTTGGATTCTCTGGTTGGGGTATTCCTGTTTATATAGGGTTTGATCACGGAGTTGGAAGTGATATAACACTTGGTTTAGAGTTATCTTACCGTTCTTATGCGGAGCGTTATAATGGTTACGACTATAATCATAGTATTGTAGGTTTCTCTGGTAATGCAAACTATCATTTTGGCAGAGTTATGGATATTCCAAGTAAGTTCGATTTTTATGCAGGATTGAATCTTGGGTTTTACTCATGGTCTTCTCCCAATAGTTATCCAGGTACACATAGTTCTGGTTTAGGACTTGGAGCACAAGTTGGTGGTAGATTTTTCTTCTCATCCAAAACTGCATTAAACCTTGAGTTTGGTGGCAATAACGCTTTCTCTAATGGTAAGTTTGGATTGACTTTTAAGTTGTAAACTAGTAATTATATTTTATTAAATCGCTATTCAAAAGAGTAGCGATTTTTTTGTGTGAAATGATTTTAATAATATTCAAATTTTGATTTCCTTAATTCCCTGTTACCATTTTCATAAGTTATTAGTCGCTCAATAATATTGCCAATAGGATCGTATTTATATTCTATAGTTATAGTGCGATTTAATTTCCTTAAGTTGTCATAAGTTACAAGTTTCGTTAGATTCTTATGGTCGTCATATTGAGTTTCAACTGCACTGTAATCTTCTAAAAACACACCTTCATTGTTTTTCATTTTGTAGGAGTAGTATAGATATAGATCCTCGTCCTTGTATCGCTTACTTTCAATTGCATTTGCATAAATATTGTTTCCGTCTAAATTGGGGAAACTTAGATATAAAATGCTTGTATCATCTTGTATTGTAAACGACTTATTTACTATTCTTTTATTATAGTAGTTTATATTTTCAATGGTGTTGTCATCTACAAATTTTTCTTTGTAAAGGCTTTTGCTTTCAAAGGGTGTAGTTTCTGTTTTTTTTAACACACCCTTATTATTATAGAAATAAACCGTTTCTGATTTGAACTTTTTCTTAAAGTACTCATCAACACTTTCCAGTCTTCCATTGTTATATTTAAAAATGAAGTGCCTGGAAACGAGGTTATTGGAATCTCTATCGAGTTTACTAATTAAATTGTTCGAATTATCATATTCAAACTCTGTAGTTAAAAATTTACTAGTATCTATGAGTGTGTAAGTAAGTTTTTGAATATTACCTGAAATATTAAAAGAATCTTTATTGTACC
>CANGOT010000340.1 GCA_947455425.1 Chitinophagaceae bacterium
AACGCTAATTAGTAATAGGTTGGAGGTATTAGGTAATAGGTATTAAGTTGTAAGTAATCAAGTCTTTGAATTTTTCTTATTACTTAATACCTAAAACCTAATACTTAAAACAAAAAAGTACAATCATGATAATAGATACTATACAAAATGCACACAAGTATGCTAGCGTGCATCCATTGTTTGCAAAAGCATTCGAATACATTAAGAGTACCGATTTAGCTAATGCTGAAGTTGGTAAATCTGATATAGCCGAAGGTTTAAAAGCAATCATTTCTAACAAAAAAGGAATGACAGCTGCTGAATCTATAGCTAAGTTTGAGTGCCATAACAACAATATTGATATTCAGCTTTGCGTAAAAGGAGAAGAAACAATAGCTTGGAAGCCTCGTGAAAAATGTGTGTCTCAAAAAGGAGAATACAATCCTGAGAAAGACGTGCTTTTTTATGATGATGCACCAGATATGTATTTTCAATTGACTGATGGTCAGTTTGCCATTTTCTTTCCAGAAGATGTTCATGCGCCAATGATTGGCGGTGATGCTGAAATAAAGAAATTGGTCATTAAAGTAAAAATATAATAATGATTAACTGATTTGAATGAGAGAAATGATTGTTGACGTTTTGCAGCAATCATTTCTTTTTTCAATCATTAATCAATTCAATCATTAAATCATAATTAAAATGAGTAAGAAACAAGAAATAATCGACGTAATAGTTGCACAAGGTATGTTGCCTCTGTATTTCAATGCTGATGAAACAGTAAGCATTGAAATTTTAAGAACTATATACAAAGCAGGTGTAAAAGCTGTGGAGTATACTAATCGTGGCGAAGCTGCTTTCAAAAACTTTAAAGCACTAGTAGCTTTAAGAAACGCTGAAATGCCTGATTTGAAACTAGGTATTGGCACTATTAAAAATTTAGCATCAGCTGAAGCTTATGTAGAAGCTGGAGCAGACTTTATGATTAGCCCAGGTTTTGTAAAAGAAGTAAATGAATTCTGTAACACAATTGGAATGTTATACGCTCCAGGTTGTATGACACCAACAGAAATTATTACAGCAGAAAATTCTGGTGTTACTTTTATTAAACTTTTCCCTGGAAACATGTTAGGCCCAGAATTTTTGAGTGGCATAAAAGACATCTTCCCTAGTTTATACTTCATGCCAACAGGTGGTGTAGACACTACTCAGGAAAGCATTTCTAGCTGGTACAAGGCTGGTGTATGTGCAGTAGGAATGGGCAGCAAACTAATCAGTAAAAAACTAATGGAGCAAAAAGATTATGCAGCAATTGAAAAATTGACTGTTGAAACTTTGGCTATCATTAAAGCAGTAAAAGGTTAATCCTTAATTGATATTTTAAAATGGATAATGATATAGTTGTACAATAATCAGATTACTGTTTTGTTGTACAACTATTTTTATATTAATATCGTATTAAAAACTTACACCACAATTAACTTATAAACTTGCATTATGACAAACGAAAAAATTGGAAAATATAGGTGGACAATTGTTGCACTGTTATTATTTTCTACTACCATCAATTACATGGATAGAAATGTAATTGGTTACTTAAAAGATTATTTCTGTACAGCACAACCAAACGGATTTGGATGGTCTTCTACAGATTTTTCTTACCTGACAGCTATTTTCACTGGCTTTTATGCTGGCTTTACATTGTTTGCCGGTTTTATTATAGATAAAATTGGAACTAAAAAAGGGTTAGCGGCTTCACTCATTGTATGGTCTGTAGCGGGTATCTCAAGTTCATTTATGGGTATGGGCTTGTGGGCACATAACGTAGCTAGAGCAATTTTTGGTGCTGGCGAAGCTGGAAATTTTCCTGCTTCTATTAAAACAGTAGCAGAATGGTTTCCTAAAAAAGAGCGTGCATTAGCAACAGGCATATTCAACTCTGGTTCTAATATTGGCGCGATGATTTGTGCCTTGATTATACCTGTAATTCTAGCCACGTGGAATCCTTCCGAAGGGCATGCTCTTTTCTTGGGCATATTTCATGGCTGGCAAATGGCTTTTATCATCACAGGATTAATTGGTTTTGTATGGTTATTATTTTGGAGCAGATTATATGGCACACCAAAGGAAATGCTTGCAAAAGGAAAAATTAACCAAGAAGAATATGATTACATTCATAGCGGTGACGAGGTAGAAGTAGTAACCGAAGTGGTTAAAGAAAAAGTGCCTTGGTACAAAATGCTTACTTACAAACAGACTTGGGCATTTGTCTTTGGAAAATTTATGACTGATGGTGTTTGGTGGTTCTTATTATTCTGGCTTCCTACCTATATCAAACAACAGTTTTGTGTAGGAATGGACCCTGTTACAACCAAGCATACCGTAATGATTTCTACATTTATCGTTTACGGAGTAGCAATTGTTGGATCAATCTTCGGCGGTTCTATACCAATGATATTTATGAATAAAGGTTGGCAAACATATAAGGCTCGTATGACCGCCTTATTAATCATTGCTTTTGCACCATTATTCTTATTAGGTACTCAGTATGCAGCAAGTATGGGTATAGTTGCTGCTATTGCCATTATTAGTATTGGTGGTGCAGCTCACCAAGCATGGAGCGCTAACCTTTTTACAACAGTATCAGATATGTTCCCTAAAAAGGCTGTTGGTTCTGTTACTGGTATAGGTGCAGCTGCTGGTGGTTTAGGTGGTGTGCTAGTTCAATTACTTGCAGGAGGACTTGAAGACAAATACCGCATTAAAGGGGTAATGGAAGCTGCAAATGCTGGCCTTATAAAAGCTACAGATGCAATCCCTTTAGATAAAGTAAAAATGGATAACCTGAAAAGTGTATTAGTAGATAGTAACATGCTGACGGATGCTAGACATTTTATTTCTTCTAATGTTTCTGTTGCTTATGGTATGATGTTTACTGTATGCGCCTTGGCCTACTTGACCGCATGGACTATGATGAAAATATTAGTTCCAAAACATACACCAATTACCGACTTATAATAGTTGTTTTATTAGTTTATAAAAGATAGGCTGCCAATGTTGGCAGCCTATCTTTTTAGTACAAAATGCACTATAACCTTTAGTTTTTAAAACTAAATGTGTTTAGATGCAAAAGCTTTTTTATATTGCACGGGTGCAGCTTTAGCGTTGTTTACTTTATCTATTTAAGAGTATCTTTTAAAATAAAGATGAATATGAACAAACTTTTTTGCACTTTTGCTAATAATCACTTACAAAACATTGCATGAAGCAAGCATTGTACAACACTTTTGTAGATAACAAAAAACTGGGGAAAAAATCTTTTTCGGTCTTAATTGACCCAGATAAGGTTACGCCCCAAAC
>CANGOT010000341.1 GCA_947455425.1 Chitinophagaceae bacterium
ACAAGTTTGCCGAGCCACAAATACCCGAACTTAATTTTAGTTTTAGTGGATTGAAAACTTCAGTATTGTACTTCTTGCAAAAACAACACACTGAATTTATTCAAGAAAATTTAAATGATTTATGTGCTTCTGTGCAACACACTATTTGTAGTATACTAATCAAAAAAATTAAAAAAGCAGTTGCACAAACTGGAATCAGACAAGTTTGTTTAGCTGGTGGTGTTAGTGCAAATAGTGGTTTACGAAATGCTTTTGAAAATCTTGGAAATGAAATGAACTGTAAAATATTCATTCCCAAATTTGAGTACTGTACAGATAATGCTGCAATGATTGCTATTACTGGCTATTATAAATATTTAGCAAAAGATTTTACCGACTTATCAGCTAGTCCGAATGCCAGAGCTGTGTGGTAATTATATTTTTTTTAATAAGACGGTAGCGTATGCAACCAGCCCTTCTTCTCTGCCAACAAATCCCATTTTTTCAGTTGTAGTGGCTTTAATAGAAACATCCTTTGTAGTTACTTCACAAATTTTTGCAATTGTTTCTTGCATTAACGAAACATATGGTTTTATCTTAGGGGATTCTAAACATAAAGTAGCGTCCATATTAATTAAAGCATACCCCTCGGCCTTAACTAAGTCTATACTTCTTTTTAGTAATATTTTGCTATCAATATTTTTAAATTCATTCGAAGTGTCTGGAAAGTGTGTTCCAATATCTCCCAATGCTAGTGCACCAAGTAAGGCATCACAAATAGCATGAAGTAATACATCTGCATCGCTATGTCCTAAAGCTCCTTTATGATGTGGAATTTTAATCCCACCAATCCACAAATCTCTTCCAGCTACTAGTTGATGAAAGTCTACACCAGAACCTATTCTCATTGTATTTAGTTTAAAGTTAAAGATCCAAAATTTTAAATTGTATTGTCATTATTCTCTACAATAAAAAACCACAGATTTACAAAATATTGATCTGCAAATCTGTGGCTATTTTATTATTTATGAAAACTATTTTGTTTCTTCAGGTTCCAAATTGAATGAAATTCCAAAGCGAAGTGTATTAGCAAGTGGACTCTGTGTAACACCAGATCCAGATGGAATTAAGTAAGAAAAATTAAAGTCCATCACATTATATTTTATGCCTACACCGGCAGTAAAATATTTTCTATTACCTTCAATTTCACTTTCACCAAAATATCCTAAACGTGCGAAAAATTGGTCGGCATAAGAATATTCTGCACCCAAAGAAAATTGCAGTGATTTTACAAAACCGCCACCATCGCTAAAAGATTTACCCCAACTACTTATTACACTTTGGCTTCTGTATTCTGCCATTGCATTAATGTTTGTTGTTGTATCACCACTATCTGAAGGAGGTGCAGGAACCATTAATTTATTTACTTCTAAACCAAGATGAATTTTATTTGCTTCATCAATTACATAAGTATATCTAAATCCTGCTCCAAAGTTTGCTGGCAAATAATCTTTATTTTGATTGTCATTTGTATAACCCATTTTAGAACCAAGATTTGATAAAGCAATTCCCCATGCAAAACCGCCACCATTTTGTTCAGTAACTCCATCATAATATAAACTGATGTCACCAGCAATAGCATTTCCTGCTTTATATGTTACGCCACCAAAAGTTCCAGAAGCTAAATTTGAATTGATATATCGTAGAGCAACGCCCAAAGACAACCTATCACTTAGCTTTATTGCATAGCCAAAATCAAAAGCCATTTCTCTTGGGGTAAATTGATTTAAATTATTACCATTTGCATCGGTAAATTGTATATTACCTAAACTAAAATAACGTATTCCTGCACCGATAGCACTTCTTCCATCATTCAGTTTTGTGTTAAAACCAAGTGTAGCTAAATACACATCATTCAAGCCCAATGCTCTCAACCAAGGAGCATAGGTAAACCCAATACCAGTTTTGTTTTCGGAAAAAGTTGATTTTGCAAGATTCCAAAAACCAGAATTAGCATCAGGAGTTGTTGCTAATCCCATATCACCCATTCCAGATGATCTTGCATCAGCTGCTATACGCAAAAAAGGAACAGCAGTGGTGCGAGGATATACAGTGCTTGTTTGAGCTGTAACCCCATTGGTGCTTAAGATTGATAAACCTAACACACTAAACAATAAAATACGTTTTCTCATTAGAAATACATTTTAATTAATCGAATAAAACGAAACAGTAAATAAATTAGCGTAGATGTCTAGTCATTAAGGCTTCTAATTATAGCAGAAATAATTTTTGGGTTTTCCTTGTTCTGCCATTCTTTGAGTTTGCAATAATAGTGTAAATATAAACACCATTCGCTAATTTTTCATTGCTTTTATCTTTTCCATCCCAAAAAATATCATTACAAAGGTTGCCAACGGTATTTACCACCTTATTTATTTGATGAACTAGCTTACCAGAAACACTATATATATTTATTTGTACAAATATATCTTCACCAGGTTGATTGTGTTCAAACATAAAAGCTGTTTTGCTGGTAAAAGGATTGGGGTAGTTATATACATTTTTAATAACCAACTGTTGCTCATTCGCAACTTCAAACTCTATTGTAGCAGTGCTTGAATTGTTGGCAATATCCCAAACCTTAACCGATGCAAAGTGCTTTCCTTGTGATAAGTTTGGCATTTGAAACCTTACTTGACCAACTTTATAACTATTTAATAACGCTTCATAATAGTTGTTTAGTACAATGATATTACTTTCTTTTCCATCTATCATTAAAGTTATATCATGCCCAATGCCCAAGCCTGAGGTGTTGATGCCTGAAGAATCAAAAAGCTTTAATAGTATCACTGGGGTTTCATTTACTAAACCTCCATTCACAAATTTCTCATCATTTATATATGCTTTAATGGTAGGTGGGGTGTTATCAGTATCATGATTACTGGTAGTTCCTCCGATGAAAAAATGTGTTGAAAGTCCCGCGGCATCTATCTTTCTATTGTCGGCATATAAACTAATTTTAGCCTTGCCAACTGCAACACCTACATCTTTTGGAATAATAAAGGAAACATCAAACCTGCCATTTGTTACAGACGCTTTACCTTTAAATAGAATATTATTTTGTGTTGAAAAGCTTGAAATTATACTTTGCGGGCTGTTGCCAAGCGTTTGAATAATTTGTGGTTGATTAAATATTGTAGGATAAACCGTTCCCGAAAAATTCGTTTGAACCGTTCCATCATTATCGGTGATCGTTCCAGAAAGTTTGTATTCGTTTAATGGTTTCAATGTATCATTATTACTCAAACTATTCCCATTAACAGACACTATGTTTGCATTGAGTTCTGGTAATGATAG
>CANGOT010000342.1 GCA_947455425.1 Chitinophagaceae bacterium
GAAAATAAAGAATTATCAAAACCTGTATTTAAATTAAGATTCATCTTTTTTGTTATACGTTGATGATAAGCAAAAAGTGAAGCCCATTCTTCAGTTGGTGAACGCTCAACAAACACTGGAGTGGTCTCAATATAAATTTCTTCAGGAAATTTTTCAATAGAATCAAATATGCCAATAATTGCAAGCAAGTCATTCATATTCGCATGAGAAACACCACAATTTAGTACCTTTTTTTCTGGGAAAAAGGACGAAGGGATTTCCATAGCTCTACTAGTTCCAAGAATAATAACATTCGGCTGTATAACAGATTTAGTTATCATTTTTTGGAGAAAAATCCTGTCATCACAATTTTGTAAGTTATCAATATTATGTCCTTTTAAAAGCACTTCTGCAACATCATTCTCATAACGGCCATTTGAAAATACATTGGCAGGATCAACGAAATAATTTATCAATCCAATTAACAATGCAAGTGGAGAAATTAGAATAATGATATTTAAAATAAACTTCTTCATTAAAATTGAAAATAAATAAAGTCAAGTTTATTGAACTGACCAAATAGTAAAAAAATCAGAATGATGGAATAGTAAAAGGTCCATCTGAAACGCTTGCTTTTTGCAACTAGCCAACTATCAAGATTTTTATTTATAAATTTTGTTTCTAAAAATAGTAATGAAAAAAGAAACATAAATGCAAGAAAAAAGCTTGTAGGGGTTTGTTTCAAATACAAATATTGTAGTCTTTCTCCGTGAGGATTTTTTATTATCAATGCGATTTGTGAAAAAACATTCTTAAACATTCCCAGAAATATTTGAATTGCTTTTGACAAGTCTGATGATCTAAAGAAAATTGTGGACGTTGCTATACAGAGTACACCAATCTTATTTGACCAAAAATCGCTCAGGTGAGAGTTAAATGAAACGATGTATTTGTTTTTATTGATGATGTTGTAGATGATTACAAATAAAGCGTTACTTACTCCCCATAGCACAAAGTTCCAACTTGCACCATGCCAAATGCCACTTAATACTAACACAACCATAATGCTCAACCACATTCCAGCTTTGGGAAACAAATTTTTTCGAAGTGGTATATACACATAGTCTCTAAACCATGATGTTAATGATATGTGCCAGGTAGCCCAAAACCTATTTAAGTTTGGCTGAACAACCGGGGTTTTAAAATTGATCATTAAATTATATCCCATAATTCTGGCACAACCAGTAGCAATATCTGAATAACCAGAAAAATCACAATAAATTTGAAAAGGTGCAGCTATAAATGATATGATTAAAGGTATACCAGTATAATAACCTCCCGGCATTGAATGTACCTGATTCACAAATGGACCTAATCTATCTGCGATTACTACTTTTTTTACTAAGCCCCATGCAATTAATATCATTCCACTACGAGCATTTTCATAGTTAAAATATTTTTTTTGATGAAACTGTGGTATTAAATTTTGTGGTCGCTCAATCGGACCCGCAACCAATTGTGGGTAGAACATTACATACAATGAATAAATTCCAAAATGGCGTTCAGCCTTAAATCTACCTTTACTTACTTCAATTGTGTAACTCATGGCTTGAAGTGTATGGAATGATAAACCAATGGGAAGAATGAGATTGATGTATGCTATTTTGCCTGTTGATTGAAACAAGCTTAATGCATAGTTAAAATTTGATGCTACAAAGTTGAAATATTTGAAAATAAATAGTACGCCTAAATTGGCAATAAGGCTAAAGATAAGCCATTTCTTTTTTTGCCGTTGTGTTTCTTGTTTCTCGATTTTAATAGCAACAAAATAATCCACAACAATTATAAAACCTAGTATGAGAATGTACTCTGGTTTAAAGTACATGTAGAACACACAACTTGCCATGAGCAATAAAAGCCATCGCAGTTTATGAGGCGTTAGGAAAAATAACACCGTTACAATTGGAAAGAAGAAAGCAAACTCAATAGAGTTAAAAAGCATTTTTTAGTTATTAATTGTTAGAGCGTATGATTAATTATTAGTGTTATAAATAAAAAACCACAACTCTGAATGATTTGTGGTTTTCTATTTATCATTGATTTGTCATGAATAACTAATCATTAACTATTATTAAATATCTATTGCTTCGCCATAAGCAGCAGCAGTGGCTTCTTTAAAACCTTCACTCATTGTTGGGTGAGGGTGAACTGCATTCAATATTTCGTGTGCTGTAGTTTCTAATTTTCTAGCAACAACCGCTTCGGCAATCATCTCAGTTACATTAGTTCCTATCATGTGGCATCCCAATAATTCACCATATTTTGCATCGTAAACAACTTTAACAAAACCATCAGTATTACCAGCAGCACTTGCTTTTCCACTTGCCATAAATGGGAATTTACCAATCTTAACTTCATATCCAGCAGCTTTTGCTGCAGCTTCAGTGTAACCTACACTAGAAATTTCAGGTGTGCAATAAGTACAACCTGGTATATTATTATAATCTAATGGCTCTGGTAAATGTTTGAATTTCTTTTCTAAATAAGCCATATGTTCAGCAGCATTAATGCCTTCCTTCGCTGCAACGTGTGCCAATGCCTGGCCAGGACTACAATCTCCAATAGCATATATACTAGGGACACTTGTTTGCTGGTATTTATCAACAATAATTTTCCCTTTATCAAATGCAATATTGTTTTGCTCTAATCCAATATTTTCAATATTACTAACCACGCCTACAGCACTTAAAACAACATCAGCTTCTAAAACAATCGTAGAACCATCAGCTTTTTTAACTAATGCCTTAACGCCTGCACCTGTAGTATCAAGACTTTCTACAGATGAATTAGTCATTATTTCAACACCTTGTTTTTTGTATTGTTTTTCAAGCTCTTTTGAAATGTCTTCGTCTTCAACAGGAACAATACGAGGCATAAATTCCACAATTGTTACCTTAGTACCCATACTATTATAAACATAAGCAAACTCAACACCTATTGCACCGCTTCCAACAATGATCATAGATTTTGGTTGTTGAGGCAATACCATTGCTTCTCTATAGCCAATAACCTTTTTTCCATCTTGTTTTAGATTAGGCAATTCTCTGCTTCTTCCTCCAGTTGCTATTACAATATACTTACTTTCTACAATTTGTTTGCTACCATCGGCTGCTGTTACTTCAACTTTACCTTTACCGGCAATTTTTCCGTAACCCATTATAACATCAATCTTATTCTTACGCATTAAAAACTGAACCCCTTTACTCATTTTTTCTGCTACACCGCGACTGCGTTTTATCACAGCCCCAAAATCGGCCTGAACACCAGTTGAATTAATGCCATAATCAGC
>CANGOT010000343.1 GCA_947455425.1 Chitinophagaceae bacterium
CACTTCCATCTGGATTGAAATATAGAGCATAATAAGAACTGTTATCATTTGGTGGATAGGGGTTTCTCCAGGTTAATAAATACGCCAGGTTTTTACCATCGATTATTTGTTGCAAGGTACTTGTCCACCAATTTGGATTATCGTAAAAGTAATCTGCACCAATCTCCGTTAAGGCTGGAATCTTATTAAATTCTACCGCTAAATTATTGATTTCATCAAGCTGTTGTTGAACCCGACTAATAAAGTTCTGCGTATTGAAATTGCTATCATTTAATTGAACTGTTTGACATTGGGAATAGTGATTTTTTTGTGCTTGAGTATTTAGTCTTTGATACGCATCAAAACCAATAATATCAAAATAATTTGTATCAGGGATTAAATCTCTAACATTGTTAAAAGTGCTGCCAGTGCTGCCATCTATAAAAAAATCATTCATACAAAAGGCATTTACAGTGTGTTTGATACCCTTGCTGTATAAATAAGAAATCGTAATCTCCCATAGTTTTCTATAGTGTGAAGGATTTGAGCCAGAACTTGCATATGTAATTTGATTCCACCAAAAAAAGGGTTTGAAATTATTCGGTCCTGCATCAAAGTTTGTTACCTCATGAAAAGGGCGAAAAATCACTGGTATGGGTAATCCATTTTCATCTGTTAAGCTACTAAAAAAATTAACCAGTTTATCTAACCATTTGATAAAAGTTTTATTGGCGTTAGAATTGTTTGTGACAACCTGTTTTATACTTTGTGGATTAGATGTGTCGTTATAATCTTTTAGGTTAATTGGATTTTTTATATGCCAGCAAATAGTATTGATGCCACCACTATGATGCACTTTTTTTATCCAGGCAATTACATCTTTTACTGCAATATTATTTCTAAGCTTTTCAGAGGATGTAGTAAGATTAATAGTCGCAGCATTTGCAATATCCTCTAATCCTATTAAATCCCAACCATACAATGCTGGGGCATTATTTTCTAATACATGACAAATATCTGACTGGTCAATATTAAAGTCCAAAGCATCTGAATTGATAGGAGAAATGCCTCGCCAACCGCCATTACTTCGTCCGTAAGCTAAACTATCGTGATGCCCAAATAAAATAGTATCATGCTGATATATCTGATTGAGTTTACTATGTAAGCTATCGGCAGCTAGTTTGCCTGCTGCAATTTGTTGTTGTGTTAATGTTGGCATATTTGGCATTATAAATATTACAATACTTTTTGAAAGCAAATGCTATTCAATACATTTTGATATTGTCCAAAATTAGGAATAATTTGATACTTGTTTTTTGTATAAAAAAAGCAACGGCTTCTGGTTGTTTGTTACCTGTCTCTAATAAGCAATTTTTAAAGGCTAAATCTTTTGCCCATTGTTCCAATTCAGTTAATATTAATGAGGCTATTCCGCTTCCACGTTTATTGGGTATCACATACATTCGTTTTACTTCAACAGTATCATCGTTATATTCTTTAATAGCTCCACAACCAACAGGCTCCTCATTTTCTTAAGCAACTATTACATATTTTATAGCTTCAATTTTATTAAACTGTGCATAAAAAGAATGTTCTGCTCCATCACGAATAGCCAAATCAATATCTAATTCTTTAACAAGATTTTGAAATTCTTTATTAGCTGAATTTGTTTGTTTACAAGTAATCATTTGTTATGCTTCATTTTCAAAATATAGTTTATAATATTTTCTGCCGTCTGCATCAATACCTTGTTCAATTAACTCCCGATTACCATGTATATAAACATGAAAGTTTTTATCGAGTTTCAAAACACTTTTAAAAACTCTTGCCTGTTTTTTTACTGCCTGTGCAGAGATATCAAAACCATCTACCAATTCAATCTCATTTTCTTTTGCATACTTGTTATTAAAATTTTGAAAAGATTCTATTAATGCTTCATGATGAAGCACATCTTGCTCAAAGGTTGATTTATCAAAGGTTTCATGGTTCTTAAAATACTCAACAGATCTGTTTAATAAATCAATTTGATCGGCTTTGGTAGTTTCAAAATCTTCAGGATATTGTTGTGTAATAAAATTCTTTGTAAGCGAAAGAAATTGATTAGTATTATTGATATCATCTTTTTTAAAAGCAACTTTTACAAACTCGTTTTGCCAGTAATCTGTTTCGCCACTAACATTATCAATTAAAAAAATAGTGTATGGTTCTTCTGTGAATAAAATTAAACAAGCTTTGTCTAAACGTTTGCTACTGATACCTTTTTTAAAGTTGATACAAACCTCACTATTTGCAGTTGTTTCTATAAAAGTGTCTTTATTCTCTACTTTATAAATGCCAAGTCCCTGATATGTATTACCATTGAGAACAATATCATCAAACTGCAACACAAATACATCACCGCTTTTAATATTTGGATGTTTTGATACAGCTTTTAAGTGCTGACAAATACCTTGTGATTGAATGATGAAATCGTTGTTATTAAAAATAGATTTAGAAAGGCTAAAAAGCACATTTAAGTCTATGTTTACATCATGCTTAAATTCAAGTGTGGTGCTATTATTTACAAATGGCTTAAGGAAGATTTTAATTAAAGTTTCTTCCTGATCTGCCTCATCAAAATGAAACATTGAATTACTTAAATGCAATGTATCTTTTTCTATATCTAATTTGTGAAGTATTAGTTTATTGACGCTAGCTCCTTCAATTTGTATCATCGATTTTTAATTATTGAAGACAAAGCTAAATATAGTAGTGCAGCTAACCAATTGTTCTTTGGTTTATTATCCCAAAGTCAGTTTCTGAAGAGCAAATGATAAAGCCATTATTACAAGTGGAATCCAAATAAAAAAGTTTGTTCTATTGCTTATTTTCATAAACATTTTTAGTTCAGAATTATTAGAATCATACATTGCATAAACAGTGTACCAGACTAAAAAGTATACCCAGAATGGTTTTACATCAGGCTCATCTTTTTTAATTTTCCTCCAAAAAATAAACTTTACTACAAAAGAAATGGCAATTAAAAAAAGGCAAAAGGCTTTGATAAAAAAAAGTTCTTTGTATCCCATAAAAGCAGCGGTTTTTCCGAGTGCAAGGTATTGTTTTTTTTAAATAAATTCTAAATGACTTTTTAGAATTTATTTTTATAGTTCAAAAAGCGTATCTAAATATGTAGTCAGCAGAATTCAATTCAAAAATATTTAATTCATTATACCTTAGTTTTTATAACAAAAATCCCCTGCAAATAAATTGCAAGAGATTTTTATCCTAAAACAAAACCCATCGAAAATTATTATTATATTTTATTCTTTGATAATAAAACCATTTTTTATCATC
>CANGOT010000344.1 GCA_947455425.1 Chitinophagaceae bacterium
ACATTTACAGATATTAACCCATATTACTACAAATTCACTGCATTTCAAACAACACAATTAGTTTTTACCATACAACCCTTAAATTCAAGTGATGATTATGATTGGCAATTATTTGATGTAACAGGAAAAAATCCTAATAATATATTTACAGATGCATCCATGTATGTTTGTTGTAACTGGAGTGGAAACCCGGGCAATACAGGAACAAATCTTACTGCTAGTAACACATTTAGTTGCGAAGGAAACTTTCCCAACTTCACCAAAGCCCCTACACTGATTCAAGGACACGATTATTTATTGATGGTAAGTCATTTTACCGATAATAATCAATCTGGTTATAATTTATCTTTTTTAAATGCCTCTGGAATGGTTGATACAACTACTCCTGCTGTAAAAAACATTGTCGCCAATTGTGTTGCAAATAAAATTTTAATTAAGCTGAACAAGAAAATGAAATGTAATACCATTGCAAGCGATGGTACAGACATTAGTATTACATCCAATCCAACCATTTCTTCTATGATTGGTTATGGTTGCACAACAAATTTTGATACAGACAGTATCATTGTTTCTTTAGCGTCTCCACTTCCATCTGGTAATTACACAGCAGAAATTAAAAACGGTAGCGATGGCAATACTATTTTAGATAACTGCGGCAATGGTATTCCATTAAATGTACCGTTTAATTTTTCGGTAGTTGGTGCTGCACAACCCACACCAATGGATAGTATTAAACCACTGGCTTGCAAACCTTCTTCATTACAATTAGTATTTAAATCTCCTTTAAAATGTAATAGTGTTGCACCTAATGGCAGCGATTTTTTCATTACGGGTCCATCTACTGTAAGTATTGCTTCTGCTTCTATAAACTGTAGTAATAGTTTGGGAAATATCATCACTTTAAACTTTGCTTCACCTATTACGGTTGGTGGTAATTATACTATTACCCTAAAAGATGGAACCGATGCAAATACACTTTTGAATCAATGTGATGTGGCAACTTCAGCGGGTTCTACAATTACATTTCCTGTTTATGTTACACCCAATGCTGGGTTTACATATACCATTAATAAAGAAACTTGTAAAGCAGATACTTTAACCTACACACACAATGGAAATAATAGTGTAAATAAATGGAAATGGACTTTTGATGGAACTCCTACCAATAGTGCATTACAAACGCAACAAGTAGTTTGTAATAGTTTTACAACAAGAGTTGTTAAGTTGGTGGTATCGAACCCTGCTTGCAGCGATTCTATTACACAAAATATTCCAATTGCTGATCATTTATTAATACCAAAATTTGTTGCATCAAGAGATACCACTTGCCCGAATAATCCTGAACTATTTACAGATTCTTCCAAAGGCAATATCACCTCATGGAATTGGGATTTTGGTAATGGACAAACAAGCAATTCTCAAACACCACCAACACAGGTTTATACAGTTTTAAATGTAAACAAAATTTATCCAACAAGACTAATTGTTACAAATCTTATTGGTTGTATAGATTCCTTTACTAAAAACGTTTTTGTAAGAGGTACCATACCCGCAGTTTTTGATAGTGTTATTCCACCAACTTGTGCTGCAACACTAGTAAAAGTTTATTTTAAACAAGCCATGATTTGTAGTTCTGTAGCAGCAGATGGTAGTGATTTTAAGATTAGTGTAGCTAGTCCAAATACAATAACTGGTGCAATTATTAATTGTGTTAATGGAGTAGGCACTACTGTAATACTTACACTTGCACAACCATTAATTACGGGCAGTTATTCTTTAACGCTTCAAAAAGGAGCTGATGGCAATACGATTATTAATGATTGTGGCATAGAAACAATTCCATCAACAGTTACATTCAATTCGTTTGGCCATGTTGATACTACTTACACTTACACCACTAAATTAGGTTGTACCAGTGATACTGTTACCTATCATCACATTGCTAATAATGCTGTAAATCAATGGTTGTGGACATTTGATGGAAATCCTGCAACAAGTACTTCTCAAAATGTTACTGTTGCATATACAGATTTTACTAAACGAAATGTACAATTAATTGTTAGTAATGGAGCTTGCTCAGATACATCAAACCATTCTTTACCGATCATCGATCACAGTATTAAAGTGAAGTTTGGAAGCCCTGATACTACTTGTGGCAATGCTGGAACTATTTTTACAGATAGTAGTAAAGGTATTATTACAAATTGGTACTGGAGTTTTGGGGATGGAACGTTAAGCAATATCAAAAATCCACTACCAATAAACTATCCACTATCTTATGTTTATAAAACGTATCAGGTACAACTGATCGTTAAAAATATTGTTGGATGTATTGATACGAGTGCATTGAAGAACATTGTTGTAAAACCTTCTTCTCCAGCAAATATGGTAATAATTGAAGATTTACCTTGTTCTCCAGATTCTTTTATTATTCACTTTAATGCTCCCATGCTTTGTAATACACTTGCTGCTGATGGAACTGATTTTTTGATTACAGGGCCGAGTGCTCCAATAGTTTCAAGTGCTTATATCATCAACTGCAATAATGGCTACGGAAGAAATATTGTTGTAAAAACATCATCACCTATCACTGTTCCAGGTAATTATCAGTTGCATTTACAACCTGGCAGTGATGGAAATACAATTTTAAACGATTGTGGCATTGAAACAGCACCAACATATCTTGCTTTTAGAGCTTATAATAAAGTTAATGCGGCATTTACTTCTCAAAACATTATAAATTGTAATGAAGACACCCTATTACTAAATCATACTATTGCAAATGATGAATATAAATGGACTTGGTTTGTTAATGGTATTGCTCTTGGTAATGTAAACGACTATGTTTTACCATATAAAACAACCACCACCAAAGATATTAAGCTCATTGTTTCGAATCCGATTTGCTCCGATACATCTACACAGCGTTTTAATTTAGTTTTCGATGTGGTAAAAGCAAACTTCTTTCTTAGTGATAGCATTATTTGTCCAGCTGAAATGCTTGCTGTTACAGACATTAGCTCTGGTAATATTTCAAACTGGACCTGGACATTTGGTAATGGTCAAACAATTAATGGACAAAACCCTCCTGCACAAACATTTCAAACGGTTAGTTACCCCATCAATACAGGTTTTAATTTCACTGATTATAAAGTGCAGTTAATTGTTCAAAATACAACCCCTTGCTACGATACAGCCTATCAAACAGTTCGAGTAACATCAAATTGTTTTGTGGAAGTACCCAGTGCATTTACTCCCAATGATGATAATCTCAATGATTATTTATATCCACTAAATGCCTACAAAGTGGT
>CANGOT010000345.1 GCA_947455425.1 Chitinophagaceae bacterium
AGATGAAAAAACTGAGCAATCGTCATCCCTGTTGTATCGTAAACTTTGTCCTCATCAGTCAATTTTAAATCAATAATATTCTTCCAGCCAAAACTAAATTCAGGATGCCTTAAAGTTGTTCGAACGAAGGTTTCTATGCCTTCTAACCCATAAGTATTGATATAGCCTAGAGAATCTCTGTTGGGATAAAAAGCTAGTGTTTCTGCATTGGGCAATGCAACAATATTATCTGCATCGAATAAGTTTTCGTAGGCTATGGTTTCTATGTTTCCATTCTTTAAAAAAGTGGCTCCTGCTTTACCCGCCATCACTACATTTCGGGGGTTCCAACTTATTTTATAGTGCCATGGATTGTCATCACTTTCTGGTGCAACCAAGCCTCCACAATGAGAAGTAAATGAAGTAATACGCCCACCCTGCTCGTGAATACTATGAATAATTTGCATAGCACTCATATGGTCAATACCTGGATCTAATCCCATTTCATACAAAAACAAAATGCCTTTTGCTTTGGCTTGTTCGGCTAGTTCTTGAGTTTGTTTATCAATATATGATGCGGTTAATAAATTCTTACTGCAATCAATACAATCCAATGCTATCAAGTAATGTAAGTGAGGGGGCATTAAGGAAATCACAATATCTGCAGTAGCAATCAATTGTTTTCTCGCAACAGCATTTTCAATATTTAATTCAACCGCTTGTAGTTTACTATGATCACCAATTTTACTTTTAACAACCTCCAAACTACCATCTGCAATAGTTACATTCCAATCTTTTTTATCTGCAATAACTTTTAAATAATCAATTAAAACAGTTGCTGATTTGCCTGCACCAAAAAGTAAAATATGCTTCATTTTTCAAAAGTAACGTTGTGGGTGATAAGTATGTTTATTATTAATATATTAATAAAAAAAACCGCCTCAGTTTTATGTGAGACGGCTTAATATAGTTGTAAAGAATACTACTAAGGGAAGATTCCTAATTCGGCATAGCTGGTAGCAACTTTGTTAATAGCATTAACATAAGCAGCTGTTCTCATATCCGGAATTTCTGGATTTGCATGCCATATGTCCATGATTTCTCGTGTTGCACTAATCATAGATTCTTCTAAACCACTGTGCACTAAATCTACTTCATCGGCACCGTGCAGAATAAAGTTTCTTTCTGAATCGGTTACTTTTTTACCGGTTAAATTCTCCATCTGACCAAGAATATGTGCATTCATATTTTCGGTGAATCTTTTTTCCATTCTACCATAACGAACGTGGCTTAAATTCTTTAACCACTCGAAATAACTAACTGTTACACCGCCTGCATTCAAATACATATCTGGAACAATTAATACATTTTTTGCAGTTAAAATTTCATCGGCATCAGGTGTTAAAGGGCCATTGGCTGCTTCAGCAATAATTTTAGCTTTTACTTTTGGTACATTATCTTTATTGATAACATTTTCTAAGGCTGCAGGAACAAGAATATCGCACTCTAATTCCAAAGCGTCGCCAGTTTTTGCCAAGTTAATTGCCCCTGGAAAGTTTAAAATAGAGCCAGTAGCTTTTCTATGTTGAAACAATGCTTCTTCATTAATACCTTCAGCATTAAAAACAGCACCTTCATACTCTGCTATGGCTACTACTATTGCACCACCCTCTCTGAAGAATTTCGCACTATGATAACCAACATTTCCTAAACCTTGTACCACAACTTTTTTACCAGCAATACCCACAGACAAACCTAGTTTTTCCATTACTGCAGGCATATTACAAACCTCTCTGATACCATAGAAAACGCCCAGTCCAGTCGCTTCTTTTCTGCCACGCACACCACCTTGTGTAACTGGTTTTCCGGTAACACAACCTGCAGCATCTATTTCACCTGGCTTTAAAGATGCATAGGTATCCACAATCCAGGCCATCTCTCTTTCTCCCGTTCCGTAATCGGGTGCAGGTACATCAATACCGGGGCCAATAAAGTTTTTCTTTACTAATTCGCTGGTATAACGACGTGTAATTTTTTCTAACTCATATACACTGTAGTTTCTTGGATTAATTTTAATACCACCTTTACCTCCACCAAAAGGCACGTTTACAATAGCACATTTGTAAGTCATTAAACTTGCCAGTGCCATTACTTCATCCTGATTCACTTCATCACTAAAACGAATTCCTCCTTTACAAGGTGTTTTGTGCTGACTGTGTTGCACACGGTAAGCCTCAATTACCTCAATTCTTCCATCATCCATACGAACAGGGAAACGCATACTATATATGCTGTTACAAGCTTTAATTTGTTCTAGCAAACCCTTATCCCATTTGGTAAATTTTGCTGCTTTGTCGAAGCTAGTTTCAACGTTTTGAAAAAAGCTGTAGTTTGTGTTTGACATAATTCACTTTTTTATTTTATGTTAGCAATCGTATATTAATGTTTAACTTTTATTGATTAATGATTAGTTAGTGAGAAATGTAGTTTCATTCACCACGAATCACTTGTCACTAATTATTATTTTCGAGCTTTGTTATTTTTCTATCTAAAGTCCATACGTAGGCAAATAGCCCAATTAAAATTACTAAAACAACAGCCACCACCACATAGATTTTGCCATTGCTTTTCATAATATCCTGAGACGATAAAGTTGCTGCTGTTTGTGCATTTGCAGCAATACTTGTTACTATTAAAATGATAAATGATAATATTTTTTTCATTTCTTTTATTTCTCTTTTCAAGTTTCTCGTTATTAGTTTCTCGTTTAATTACTCATTTTGCAAGGATGACGAGAATCAATAAACCAGAAACACATTTTATTATTTTTCTAACAGTTTTACCCTGATTCTCAACGTTGTAATCCAGGTTGCCAGTAATGTCCAGCCTATAACTGCCGGCCAAAATACAAGCTTCATGGATATATTAGAATCCTTTGGATTCAGCCCAGGATTACCTTCACTACCCATTCCGCCTGGATGTAAACTTTCTACCAGTCTGGGCATAATCCATAGTGTTGGAAACAACATACAAAAAGCAAATATGTTATACACAGCACTAATTCTTGCTTTCTTTTCATCTACAATATTACCACGTAATACAAAATAAGCCATATAAATCAATACTGCTATAGCTGCACCAATTTGCTTAGGATCTCCACTAATAGGCTTCCCCCATTGATAGTTTGCCCAAATCATTCCTGTTGTAAAACCAAGCAATCCAAACACGGTTCCAGTTCTTGCAAATTCAAAACTATTTGCATCAT
>CANGOT010000346.1 GCA_947455425.1 Chitinophagaceae bacterium
AATATGGTTCGTCCGTTTGTTTATTCTTCCATGGATAATTATAGTTCCTCTGTGCATTACAATCAGGCTTTTGCACATCCTTTGGGAGCCAATTTTAAAGAGTTTATAGGAATCGTAAAATACCAACCCATTCCTAAATTAAATCTTCAGGCAAAAATTATTTACTATAAACAAGGGCTCGATTCTGCTGGTGTAAACATGGGTTCTAATCCTGCTTTATCTTACAATACACGTCCTTATGATTATGGTTGGAGCATTGGTTCTGGTATTCCTGCAACCTGTTTGCTAGCACAGGCCACAGCAATGTATGAACTATTACCTAACATTTTTGTTGATGTAGATTATATCGTTAGAACCTACAAAAAACAAGGTGCTGCCGATGCCAATACAAATATTTTTAATATTGGCTTTAGAATGAATTTAAGAAAGAGACAGTATGATTTTTAGGGATGATTGAAAGTTGCGTGATTGTTTCAATTACCTCATCAAATTAATATACACATAACAGCAGAAGTCTTACAGGCTTCTGCTGTTATGCTTTTAGCACCAGCAGTTACCAAAAAACATATTTATTATTTTATAAAATAAATATGTTTTTTAGTAGAAATTAATTAGTTTATCTCATAAAATATTTTTTATTAATCATTACATATGTCTTATAAATAAGAAGATGTTTTTTTTCTTCGGAACTAAAATTAATTTAACATTTTAAAAAGCTTTTTGCCAGAAAAATAGATTTTTTTTGTAGTAATAAATACATTTAAAATAGATTCTCCTAACCCGATAAAAGTATCAGGTATTATGGCAAATAAAATCATCACCAATTACAGCAATTACACCGATGAAGATTTAAGTTTAATTGCATCGCAGGGTATTAAGGGCTGCACTGGCAATGCATATTTTACATTTGTTAATAATGAACTTAAAGAAGCCACAGCTGCCGAAGATGCTTATTTTAAAGCACTCTCAGGCATTGTAACAGGAACCAGAACAGCTGTTACAGCAAAGAATGTAGCCAGAGAAAATCTGTTAGAAAAAATAAAACTATTAACCACTCAAATAAACATACAGGCAGCAGGCGATTTGCAAAAATTACAAACCTGTGGCTTTCCTGTGGGTAAAGACCCCAAGCATCATCAGGGAATGGGTGTGGTAGCCAACTTTAAAGTAGAACGAAGCACGAATGCCGGAACGATGAAAGTGAGTGTAAAGAAACCTATCTACAGCAACCGAGGAACTATTTTTGCTTTTTGGGATCCTAAATATGGCGAAGCACCTGCTAATATTAACGACTGGTTTTGGAGGCATAGTAATGGACATAAATTAGTGTTAAAAGGATTGTCAGTAGGCAAAACCTATTTTTTTGCAGCAGCTTATAAAGGCAGTGATAAAGATACTTTAATCTGGAGTGCTGTTGTTAGTAAGATGGTGGGGGATTAAGGGTGGGCTTACCAAGTTTTCAAATGTTTTGTACTAAAAATATACCCCGGGGTGATAATAGCATTATTTGCATCGGCTTTATACCAAGGGGATAGAGCATCATTGTTGGGGTTAATAACAATATGTATGCTTTGTGCCGGCATAAAACTCTGAGCCAATAGATATACCCTTTCTTGTGTTTGTTTATTCATAGCTGCATCTACTACTATCATGGCGTGCCCTGGGCTACCGCCTTTTACAAAAACATCGCCCACTTCAATATCAAGAATACTTTGTTTGGTGTGCAGCATATCACTAAGATTGTAAGTGCCACAGTTGGTAAACACAATTTCTAAATAATCAGTAAAAGCTTTATGCATATCTGCTATATCATTTTTATTGAGAAACTCCTGAAATTTATACACCGTAGCAGCACTTTTAAATTCAATTTTATGGTATTCTTTTCTGGCAAAAAAATACTCGGCTCTCAGTCTCATGATGGCATCGGCACATTGTTGTAAATCTTTTTTAGGAACAGCAAAATCCAACACTGCATAATGCGATTCCTGATTGGTTTTTTTAGCACCATCGTAGTAATAAACTGTATTGTCTTTTTTAAGATGAATATGCTGTAAGAAGAAAGCAAAACTATTGCTATCGTATGCTATTCTTGTAAACCCTTTGGGTAAAGGTGTTTCACATATTTGTGATGGGGGAGGGCTTGTAGCAATTGGTTTGTTGGTATTATCTTTTGCTTTATTTGTGCAAGCAAGCAGGGCAAATACGATTGCTGAAATTGAAATAGACTTTAGCATGATTATTTTTTTTGAATAGATTGCTAAAGTCTATTTTTTCATATAAGTAAAATGTTAAAATTTTTATTTCACCAATCTAATTCCATCTTTTTCAAAAACAATTTTTCTTTGTTTAAATAAAGTGCCTGTGATCATTTTAAAAGTCTTTTTACTCATGGCAAAAAACTTATAAATATCTTCTGGGTTAGATTTGTCGTGATAAGGTAAGAAACCTGCATTCTCATTTAATAATCGCAATACTTTTTCCAGCTCATCTTCTACTCTGTTATAGCCGGGTTTGCCAACTGCAACATCAATTTTAAAACGCAGTTTAGATGTGGTATCTTCGGGATAAATCTTTTTAACAAATCCTACCAAACTATCGCCAATACTAATGTTTCTGTAAACATCATTGTTATGCAAAACGCCTGTATGTTGTTTATTTATAATCACCACATAGCCAATATTTGTTTTTCTGTACACAACTACATCAACCACATCGAGTTCTTTAATCGATAGGATATCGTTGCTTAAAAAAGCATCTAACTTTTCGGTGGCTACCATTCTGCCACTTACTTTATCAATATCTATTTTTACAAGATAGTCATTTCCTGCTACCATTTCACTCGCTTGTTTTACCCTTGGCACAAAAACATCTTTCATTAAACCAATATCTAAAAAAGCACCATGTGGTGTTACTGTTCTTGCCTTTAGTTTAACAATATCGCCCACAACGCCTTTAGGTTCTTGTGTGGTGGCAATTAATCGTCCTTCTCCATCATGATAAATAAATGCTTTTATAACATCACCCAATTTTGTACCTGCAGGTACAAAACGTTTGGGTAATAAAACACCTTCTGCTTCATCTTCTAAATACACACCAAAATCTACTGTTCTTATTACTTTCAGATTATTGAATTGACCAACATTTATCATATAAACTTTTTACTGATTTTATTCAAATATATATCACTCTGCAAAAGAAATAGGCAGTCAAAGAAATTTGACTGCCTATTAA
>CANGOT010000347.1 GCA_947455425.1 Chitinophagaceae bacterium
AGCACATTCTGGTTTCGATAAATCGCATTATGTCCTAAGCCACTTGTAATATGAAATTGAACATTAGGCAAATTCATTTCCTGAACAGGTATCACATCATCTATGGGACAAATAAAATCTTTTTTATCGTGTATCCAAAGTGTTTTAGTTGAAATATGCTCTACACTTCTTGCCACAGAGAAATATTCAACGTCTTTACCTGAAAGCGTTTTAATAATATTATCAAACTCGGGCTTAAACTTTAGTGGCAGCTTTAAAAAGGAAAAGAAATTATCAATAGCCCTGCGAGTTTCAGTTGCAGGAGCTATTAATACCAAACGTTGTAATTGATGCAAATAACTCTCTGTTGCCAGAGCTGCGGCCATGCCTCCAAAAGAATGGGCAACTATTGCATAGAGGGTTCCAAACTTTTTATCTATCTCAATAATACATTCTGAAAACTCTTTTGCATTGGTTGTTTTACCATCACTAATACCATGTCCTGGAGCATCAAAAGCCAACACTTCATAACCACTTAGATAGAGTTTATTGATAATGGATTCTGATTTGTATGAGCAACTATCAAATCCATGAATGACTAAAACCTTATTGCCATTACATTCTAGAGGAATCCATTGCCAACCACGTATGATGAGTTTATTATAAATAATACTCACAGATGTTGCTTTTTTAAAAAAAGGAGGCTCTTTACGTTTAGGCTTACCACTATAGGGAGTGCAAAAAAGTTTGAACAAACTTTCGGCCGCTTTTTTATTTGATACAAGAGATATTGCTTTAAACTTAGCTTTGTAAAGTTGAATCGCAATTTTTTGTTTGAATTTTAATTTCATCTCGTCAAATATATGCAAGTAACTATTATTGGAACAGGTAATGTAGCAACAGTTTTGGGTAAATTAATCCTTTCCAAGGGTCATACAATTCACCAGGTATATGGACGAAATATAGATGCAGCAAGGGGTTTGGCAACTAATCTTAAAGCAAGTGCCATAGATGATTTCAATAATTTAAATAAAGATGCAGACATCTATATTGTTGCAGTTTCTGATAAATCAATTGAAACTGTGTGTAACCAACTCGACCTGTATGACAAACTTATTTTACACACTGCAGGTTCCGTTAGTAAAGATGTTTTAAAAATAGTGTCGAATAATTACGGTGTTTTATATCCTATACAAAGTCTTAGGAAAACAATGGATATTGAAACGCCTATTCCTTTTTTGGTTGATGGAAGTGATACAAATACCACATTAGTTGTTGAGATCTTTGCAAAAACTTTGTCGAATAAAGTAGCCATTGGCAATGATGACAAAAGGCTAAAACTACATACTGCTGCAGTTTTTGCGTGCAACTTTGTAAATTTTATGTATTTGCAAAGTGCAAATTTCTGTGAAGAAAATAATATTGACTTCTCTTTGTTACAAGCATTGATAGAAGAAACTGCAACAAGGTTAAGAACACATCATCCCAAAGATGTTTTCACAGGTCCTGCTGTGAGAAAAGATACTGCAACTATCAAAAAACATTTAGAACAATTAAACTCTAACCCAGCCGCACAACATATATATAAACTTATCAGCGAAATGATAATGCAGTATTAAGCTCTTCATATAAATGTTGAACCAATCCATCTACCAAACCAATTTTTGGTACATAGATTTCTTCTATTCCTGCCCAACGCATCACGTTGATATAAATTTGTAATGCCGGAACAATTACATCAGCTCTATCTTCTCTTAGCTTATAAATATTTATTCTTTCCTGCAATGAAACACTAGAAAATTCTTTATAGTAATCTTTTAAAAGCTCTATTGTTAAAGGCTTCCCCTCTTTCTTTTTACTTAAAGAAAATACTTTATTGATATTGCCACCACTACCAATGGCTATCATTGGCAATTTACTTTTTGTATTGCTGCGTATATGATCTTTCATTTCATCCCACACATTTTCATTCACCATTTCTTTCAGCAAACGAATAGTGCCAATATTAAAAGACTCTTTATACATCAATTTCCCTTCATTAAAGAAAGTTAATTCTGTGCTTCCGCCACCCACATCAATATATAAATAACTATGCTCTTTATCTAGATTCTCAGCTATATGATTTTCATAAATTATCGAAGCCTCTTCATCACCACTAATCACTTTTATTTCAATGCCGGTTTCTAGCTTTACTTTTCTAATAATATCTGTACTATTAGCTGCATCACGCATGGCACTGGTAGCACAGGCTTTCACGTGCTCAACATTATAGGCTCGCAGCAAATGAGCATAAGCTTTCATGGTTTCCATAATCATGTTGCGTTTTTGTTTTGATATTTCTCCTTGTTCAAAAACATCAAAACCCAAACGCAATGGAACACGCACCAAATTAAGTTTATTGAAAGTTGGTTTACCAAAAACATCAAGTGTTACCTCACTGATTAATAATCTTGCTGCATTGCTACCAATATCTATTGCTGCTAATTTCATTTATAAATTGGAAATCCATGTTCAGTCTTATTTCACTTTACCAACTCTAGGACTTTTGTTTTTACTCATTAAATAACTATACGTTTCGAATTGAGAACGTACTTTTTTGTTAGTGCTGCAAGGTACATAGTTATTTGAGAGTTCTGCATCTAAAACTCTTGCTTTAACATTATCTCTTAATTGAATGTGGATAATATCTTTTATTTCTTGTTTGATGAGTGAATTTGTAATTTCAACTGCTGCTTCAACACGATGATCCAAGTTTCTCACCATCCAATCGGCAGAGGAAATAAATACCTTTTCAGTTTTTCCAGTACCAAAAATCATTACCCTGCCATGTTCTAAATATTCATCAACAATGCTGATGGCTTTAACAGGAATTTTGTATTTTTTATTGGGAAATATCGGACAATAAATTCCACGAATAACAAGCTGAACTTCAACTCCTGCTTCGGCTGCACGCTTTAGCTTATCCATCAAAATGGCATCACTTAATGAATTGCATTTTGCAATAATCAATGCGGGCTTTTTGGCTTTGGCTGCTTTTATTTCTCTATCAATCAATACTTCAAAATGCTTACGCATACTAATTGGACAAACCAATAAGGTTTTACAAAGCTTTAATGGATTATTCCCAAGTTTCCAATGCTCAAGATAATTGAATATTTTATTGATGTCTGCCATAATATTTCTATTGGCAGTGAGCAAACAGTGATCTGCATAAACTCTTGCAGTTTTTTCATTA
>CANGOT010000348.1 GCA_947455425.1 Chitinophagaceae bacterium
GCGTTTACCACGAAAGGGAACTGGTGTTAAATAAGGGGCATCTGTTTCCAGAACAATAAATTCAAGTGGTACTCCTTTTAAAGTTTCTTCCAGCCCAGATTTTTTATAAGTAACAACACCGCCAATACCCATTAAGAAATTTATATTCATAATTTGTTTTGCGGTTTCTATGCTACCACCAAAGCAATGAAAAATTCCCTTCAATCCTTTTTTTGCAAAAGGTTTTACACGTTCAATGGTTTCTTGTGTTGCATTTCTTGTGTGGATATTAATTGGTAGGTTATAATCTAAGGCCCATTGCATCTGACAATCGAAAGCTTCGTATTGTTGTGCTGCAAAAGTTTTGTCCCAATAAAAGTCTAATCCAATTTCTCCAACAGCCGCAAATTTTCTTTTGGATAGATTTTCTTCAACAATTTTCAATTCGTCTAAATAGTTTTCTTTTACTGAGCAAGGATGCAAGCCCATCATTGCAAAGCAGATTTGGGAAAACTTCTCTTCCAATAAAAACATTTCTTGATGATGAGAAGAATCTATGGCTGGTAAAAATATTTTTTTGATGCCCTCATTATCGGCTCTAAGCATTACTGCGTCTATATCTTGAGCAAATTCTTGCAGGTATAAATGCGTATGTGTATCAATAAAATTCATATGTTTTTTTTATGCTGCAAAATAAAACTCAGCAGCCTCCGTTTATATATATGTCAGAATTAAAGAATTATATAACACCTGTAGAAAGGAATTATTAAAGTTTGTTTTCATAGGGTACGGATTAAACACGGGCTAAGGTTTCTACCTTTGGCCTTTCCGTTTTTAAGGAAGTGATGGTTATTTTTATCGCTAGTCCAACGTAAGTAAACAAATCTCCAAACTTCTTTATTCATCATCCAACATTCATCATTCACCATTACTTAGTTCTCCCTCCCACTTACTCACAACACTTGTTGCTAATGCATTTCCCAACACATTCGTTGCTGTTCTGAACATATCGCAAAAATGATCGATTGGTAAAATTAGAGCAACCCCTTCCATTGGAATTTTAAACATACCACAAGTGGCCAATACCACAACAAGCGATGCACGTGGTACACCTGCAATACCTTTACTCGTGAGCATTAATACCAATAACATTGTAAGCTGTGTGGCAATTGGTAAATGCACGCCATAGATTTGTGCAATGGTTAAGCTGGCAAAAGTCATATACATCATACTTCCATCTAAATTAAAACTGTAACCTAATGGAAGAATGAAAGAAACTATTTTGTCCTTACAACCAAACTTCTCCAATTCTTCTGTTAGTTTAGGAAAAACAGCCTCACTGCTTGTTGTGCTAAATGCAATGAGCAATGGATTGCTGATTCTTTTTAGTAGCTCGGGCATTCTATTTCTCAGAATTAAAAATCCAACACCATAAAGCAATATCCATAACAATAAAATTCCCAGTAAGAAATAGCTATAATAAATGCCATAGAACTTAAAAATCCCCGGACCATTTTTGGCAACCACAGCAGCAATGGTTCCAAAAACACCAATGGGTGCAAATGTCATTACATAGCCTACAATCTTTAATACTATTTCGGCAACAATATCTAGTGCTTTAATAATAGGTTTTGCTCTTTCACCAACAGCAGCAGTAGCCACGCCAAAGAAGATGGAAAAAATAACCAATTGTAAAATTTCGTTACTTGCCATTGCCTCGAAAACACTTTTTGGAATCACGTGTTCAATAAATTTTGCCAAAGAAAATTCTTGTGTTTTAGTTGCTAAATCTTTTAACCCTGCATCATCTGCAGTTGCCATTTTTAGAGTTTCGCCAGGTTGCAGCCAATTTACCAATACCATACCTATTAACAAGGATGCCAATGAAGCGGTAATAAACCACAACATTGCTTTGCCACCAACCCTGCCAACCGATTTTAAATCGCCCAACTTTGCAATACCCACTACCAAAGTGCTAAACACCAAAGGCGAAATAATCATTTGCACCAAACGAATAAATACAGTGCCAAGTAGTTTAATGTTCTTAGAGAAATCTGTTCTATAAGTTTCGCTTGAATAATTATACACAAGCAGCCCAACAGCAAAGCCAAGAATCATTGCTGCTATGATGTAGATAGTAAGTTTGCTTTTTTTATTTGTAGTGCTTTGCATTTCACAAAAGTATTGTTATGGAAAATATCACATCAACTTATTTGTCTATTTTGTATGCAGTATTTTTATAAAATTGTTTATTTAAGATTTGAAGGAAGGCAAAAATTATAAACGTTTCAATTTTTCGTGTAAACAAGTTCAGCAAAACAATAGTTACCGGCTATTAATCCAGATTTTTCAGAAACATTGAATTTTTATGTTTTTTGTGGTCATAAAACTGCTTTGCGGTATCCTAAAATTGTTTTTTCATAACCTACAGCAACCACATCTTGTTATAAAACTGTATTAAATATGTAAAATCGTTTTGTGTGGTTATAAAACTGTTTTGCGATATCCTAAAATTATTTTGTCATAAACCTACTGGAACTCTATCTTGTTATAAAACCATTTTAAGAGTATAAAATCGTTTTTTGTTGACATAAAACTGTTTTGCAATATCCTGGTGTAGCTGTGGGATGACTTACAGCAAGGAAATTTTATTGTAAAACTATTTTAGAAAAAATAAAATTGTTTGGTGTTGAGGTAACAATAATATTTCTTGTGCTAGAGTGGTTGGGTGTTATTGTAAAACCATTTTATCTAAAGTCTGTGCAATAATAAAAGAAAATAAAAAAACCCCAACATTGCTGTTGAGGCTTTTTAAAGCGTGGTGTGGGCCGGGGTTGAACCGGCGACACATGGATTTTCAGTCCATTGCTCTACCAACTGAGCTACCGCACCATCCTTTTATTGAACACCTAAATATTCAAACGGGTTGCAAATATAGCAGTAAATCATTATTGACAAAATGTTCCTTAAAGTTTCTTAAATTATTTTTTATCTTAAAACGATAGTTATTTAGCAATTTGCTTGTTTTTATTACCCGAGAATCTTGCAATTTTGCAAAGTCAATCAAGAATATACTTATTTGAAATTTTATTAATTATAATTATAAATACACATTTATGTCATTAGTAGGAAAAAAAGCACCACATTTTAGTGCTGGTGCAGTAATAAACGGAGAAGAAATAGTATCTAACTTTAGTTTAGATCAATTCATTGGTAAAAACCA
>CANGOT010000349.1 GCA_947455425.1 Chitinophagaceae bacterium
GGATTAGTGTTTGTGGTAGATGGTACTTCAAAAAGAAAAGGAACACACTTGTTAACAGATGCACCAGGATTTGTAAATGGTACAGAAGGATTGTTACCATTATAGACTGAGTATGTTTTGGTGGAGATACAACCATTTGTGCCTATAACCTTGTAAACTAATTGAAAATAACCTTGAGTATTATAAGTATGAGATAAAGAACTTGAAGTTGGAAAACTCGATGAATTATAATTAGCACTACCATCGCCCCAATTGATTTCATAGTTTGCATTAGTTGGTATTGTCGAAGATGCATTATCAACCATAAGTGTATATGGTGAAGCAGTACCACTACATTGTGTGAATTTAGGTGTAGGAAAAGTGGCATAATTATCTTCCAAATGAGCGTCTGGGCTTAAACCACTAGTTAAAGTGCCAGTAAGATTAATTGAATTTCCACATCCACCTGAAGTTTGAATTTGATAAGTAGCATTATTTACAACACCAGATGGAGTACCTTTTATGGTCAGTATATTATTACTTATTGTATAAGTAATACCTGTAGGCAAGCCATTTATACTAATATTAGATGCGTTTAAACCTGTTAACTGATATGTTATATTTTGAATCGCACTAAATTGACAGACTGATTGGTTTGTTGTTGAAGCAGCACTTGTTAATTGAATATTTTGGTTTGTTTTAAATATAATTTTTATTCCATTTGAAGTGTCTAAAGTACAAGGTGATGTGGTATTGGTTTGTCTGCAAGTTATTATGTCTCCACTTGCAACATCTCCTGCTGCTGCATTTAGAGATACTGTAACACCTGTACCTCCACTTGTAATAGCAACACCATTTCTATACCATTGATAAGAAGGGCTACTACAACCAGTAATAGATGCAACTAATTGTGTATTCCCATTATTGCAAATGGTATCATTACTTCCAGTTTGCACTGCAATGCTAATTGTAGTTTGTGCTAGTATTTTATTCCCCAACACCAACATCACCCCAACCAATAATATATATCTAAATAATTTCATCTTCCTTAATTTAAAATTCAACATTTATCATTCACCATTATTCTAATATCCAAACCATCTTAACTGACTGCTACCTCTTGGACATTTAAAGCCTCCTTCGGAATGATAAGAGTTGCCGGGTAAACCAAAATCGAATCCTGTATTGCCACTTGTTTCGGGGTTGCCTGTAAAAATGTAGCTTAATGTAATTTCAAAGCCACCTTTTAAATTGCTTGCAGGTGTTAGCTTTGATACATTTACATCGTAAGAAATGCCAAGTCTATAGTTCTTATAGCCTAAGCCAACATAAGGAGAAACTGCATCGTTGTATCTATACCAAGCACCCATTATTAAATTATAATCTTCGTCTGCTAAAGCCTTGCTATATGCTGCTCCAAAAATTAAATCGTTGGTAAACTCGGCATTCATATATGCTGCACTTAAAAGAAATTTATTCGATTCGCCTACAGTAAAACTTCCTCCTGCATTGACAACTATTCTTGGCTTTATTTTATGTATAGGACCATTAAAAGATTCGACAGGTTGATTGAAATGATAAATAGATGAACCGCAGTAAAAACTACTTTCTTCAGTAATGGCAGAGTAAACAATGCCAACAGAGTAGTCTAAATAATTTGTTGTAAAACCATTGATGGGTTCGCCTGTTGGAAGGTTATGATCGAAACCTAGAGGTGTTAATTGTTGACCAAAAACAAATTTACTGTAGTCTAATAATCTTGTGTTATACGTTGCCATTGCACCCACACTTAAACGATTTACACCATATTGGTCAAGTAATTTGTGATAGGCAAATGATGCAGATACAGCATTTGTTTTGAGTCCTCCATCATTGCTTTTATCGAATAATCCAGTAAAACCAATTCCCATTACATCGCCTTCTTTTAAAATACTTTTCAGCATATTAGCATCAACCGAAAAAGTACCTGTTGTATAGGGATATTGAACACTAGGCCATTGGCTTCTATAGCAACCTGATGCTCTTACATCTCCATTAAAAAAGCCTGTAAGTGCTGGATTCATTAGCATTGGTGCTGCATAATATTGCGTATAATGTGGATCTTGAGCTTGCGTATTTTGAGTAAATACAATTAAGAAGGTTAAATAGATAAGTATATACCTCATGCCTAAAAGTTAAATGGTAACTAAATAGTACTGCTTAGTATAAAATATGCAAGTACTTGGTTATAATATTTATGAAATCGTGTAAATTACTTTTTTCTTAAAGTTGAGAACCGCTGTCATTAATATTTTTCAAAGTTGCCATTTAATAAAATACCAAACAAGCGTTAAACAACGGTATTTTTTATTTTTTTTTTTCGATAAGCCAAGCCCCAAACAAAAATGGTCAAAAAGCTTTCGCTTTTCAACCATTTTTATTCACCCCCACAAATCGTAAATCGTACTTCGTAATTCGTACCTCATACTTCGTACTTCGTACCTGTGCTTAGTACTTAAAGCTCCACATTTACTTCTGTCATTTTTTTTCTTTCAATCACAACAGCCTGGGTAACTGTTTTGTTACTTAATGTGAATGTAATATTGTAAGTACCTTTTTTTAAGCCAATTATTCTTGCTTCGCCACCAATATTTGTTTGAGCGGTTTTGTTGCTTCCAGCAATGGTAACAATGGCTTTTTCTATAGGGTTACCTGCTATATCTTTTACCATAAACTGGACACCGGTGTGGCGTACTATAATGTCATCTATCTTGCGATTGGCCCTGTACTCAGCAATAAATTCAGGTTCATTATCTTCATATTCACTAATTATCAGGTCGTCCATTGTTTCCAGGCTGCTATTGGCATCACTCATCATAATGTTGATTATATCGGTGGCGGCTTTTTTATTACTTCGGGTATTACCCGTGACCGAGGAGAGGTTTTCGTAATTACTCACTGCATTGCTGGCATTGGTAACCTGTGCCGGTGTTAAATTATAAATCTTGCCATCAATACTATCAATATTATCCGTTAATGCCTTTAATACCAGCTTTAATTGCGTTAGCGATTTTGCATGTGATTTTCTGTCGAACATATTTTCGCTGATATCAAAAGTATACAGTAGGGTAGTGTTGCCGGTATCTTTTGCCCAGGCTTTAGCTTTTTGGGCAGCTTTTACAATTAGTTTTACCATTGTTGTAAAGGCTAGCTCTTTTGTACTGGTAACACCAGTAGTA
>CANGOT010000350.1 GCA_947455425.1 Chitinophagaceae bacterium
AAGCCACCAAAGCACATTTTGAAGCAGCAGATCATCCTGTTATCAGAGATGAAGAAGCTTGTTTTGAATCTTCTTTAAAAGCTATACAATATGCTAAAAAATATAATACCCGACTACACATTTTGCATATTTCAACTGAAAAGGAATTGCCATTATTTGGCAATATGCTGCCACTAAAAGATAAAAGAATTACCAATGAAGTATGTGTACATCACCTGCATTTTACCAGCGATGATTATGCAACACTTGGCTATAAAATAAAATGTAATCCTGCCATAAAATCTCCTAACAATAGAACGGCTTTATGGGAGGCCTTGTTAGACGATCGCTTAGATGTTATTGCTACAGACCATGCACCACACACTATAGAAGAAAAGAGCAGTTCCGATTATTTTAAAGCCCACGCAGGTTTGCCCCTGGTGCAACATTCGTTACAACTGATGTTACATTATGTAAAAGAAGGAAAAATTTCTATTGAAAAAGTCGTAGAAAAAATGAGCCATGCCGTAGCTACTTGTTTTGAAATTAAAGAAAGAGGCTTTATAAGAGAGGGTTATTTTGCAGACCTTGTATTGGTTAATATGAATAAACCATATACCATTACAAAAGATAATATTTTATACAAATGCGGTTGGAGCCCCTTAGAAAACTTTACAAGCCCGGCGTCTATAGAAAAAACTTTTGTGAATGGCCATATGGTTTATGGAAATAATGGGTTTGATGAATCTGTAAAAGGTCAACGATTGAAGTTTCAACGAAGTTAAATTTTATTTACTATTTATGGTTTAAGGCTGAAAAAAACGTAATGAAACAATGAACACTAAACTGTAAACTGTAAACCACAAACTACCACCATGCAAATAGACCAAACTACGCTAAACGATTTATCTATCTTTCATCAAGAAGAAGAGCAATCGATTTTTCATACGCTTAACTTCACTCAAACCAACGATGGTAAGCATTGGTTGAAACAAATACTGGCATCTCCATTAGAAAATATCGCCGACATTAAAAATACACAAAACACCATTCAGCAACTTATTGGTGTTAAAGAATCTTTACCTGCTACCATTACCAATGGAACCATCATGGTAATGGAAAGATTTTACGATACTGCCATGAGCAACTATCCGCAACCAGCGAATACCATCAACACTTTATTGTTTAAAGTATTCTCAAGTGCCGATTTTGCACTAACAAAATATTCTGTAAAACACTTCATCAGTTTCATAAAAGGACTAAAAGAAATAGCAGCATTATTGCAGCCGGCACAAAGCAAACAAATAGCATTTTGGGTAAGCAAAATAACATTGCTCACAGGCAAGCAAAAATTACTTGAAATTGTAGAAAGCCATCCTGTTTCAGGAGAACTATCGAACCAGAAAATACTTGACTATGCATCTTTTTTTCGTTATCATTTTAAACAGGATTGTTTTGAATTGATAGATATTTATAGTAAGATAGATGCTTATATAAGTTTAGCAATTGCCCATCACAAATACAACTTTATTTTCCCGGAGTTTATAGAAAGCGATGAACCTATGATTCATTCAAAAGGATTGTATCATTTGCTTTTATCAACCCCAGTGAGTTATGAAGTAATGTTGAAAAAAGAACAGAACTTTTTATTTTTAACGGGTGCGAATATGGCTGGAAAAAGCACTTTCATAAAAGCAACAGGTATTGCTGTTTATTTAGCCCATTTGGGAATGGGCGTTCCGGCACAATCGATGCAATTAAGTTTCTTTGATGGTTTGTTAAGTAATATCCATATTATGGATAATATCTTTAAAAATGAAAGTTATTTTTTCAATGAAGTACAAAGAGTTAAAAGCACCGTTGAAAAAATTAGTGATAATAAAAAATGGTTGATTTTAATTGATGAATTATTTAAAGGAACAAATATTCAGGATGCCATGAAGTGCAGCATTACTGTAATTGAAGGTTTACAAAAAAGAAAGAATGCCACTTTTATTTTATCTACACATCTCTACGAAATAGGCGAAGCCTTGCAGCAATATCCTAACATACAGTTTAAATATTTTGAAACGAATATTAGCAATAATGAACTGTCATTCAGTTATCAGCTTAAAGATGGAATTAGCAATGATAGACTGGGCTATTTAATTTTGGAAAGAGAAGGGGTGGTGAAATTATTACGATAGATTACTATTCTCATAAAATTTGTAAATGACTGTAAATTAGTAATTCATAAAAGAGTTAAACTTTTTTATTTATCTTGCGGCTCTGTTTTTTTTTACAAAATCACCAATATGAGAATTTTTTTCTACAAGTGTTTATCAACACTAACTGTTATGTTGTTTAGTTTTCTTTCAATTAAATCATCGGCACAGCAACGAGTTTGTGGTACTATGCAGGCGATAGAGCACAGAATGCAAACTGATCCGGCATTCAAAGCAGATTTTGAAGCCAAACAAAAAGATTTAGATGGATATATTGCAGCACATCCGCTTGCAAAAACATTTGCCAATGGAGATACGGTTGTTATTCCTGTTGTGGTACATATTGTTTTACCCAATCCTAATATCATAACCGATGATAATGTTGATTATTTTATTAACCGTTTAAATACAGACTTTTCAGGTAGAAATGAGGATAGTGCGAATGGCTCTTCATTTTATGGTGTTCGTGGTCATTCTTTGTTACGCTTTGCTTTGGCAAGAAGAGATATTAATGGCAATCCAACAACTGGTATTGAACGTAAAGTTGGAACAGGAGCCATAGGACAAACTGACCCTCAGGCTATAAAAACATCGGCATCAGGTTTACCACCTTGGGATATCACTAAATATTATAATTTATGGGTAGGTGTTGGTAGTGGGGGTTTATTAGGTATTTCTCCAGGCATTGGACCTGCTACTCAAAGTGGAACTGCAATTGATGGCATTTGTTGCGACTATACTGTTTTTGCGAATAATCCTTGTTTTAGTTTATCTGCTTTTGCATTGGCCAGGACTGCTGTTCATGAAATAGGGCATAATATGGGATTATATCATGTGTTTCAAAATGCTTGTGCAGGAACCGATTTTGGTCAGATAACTTCTACTGGCATGGCATTGCCTGCAAGTTTATTAACTTCATCCGATGATACCCCACCCCAAAGTGCCAGCACATCTGGTTGCCCAGCTCAAGGTGCTGCAAATGGTTGTACGCCATCGGTG
>CANGOT010000351.1 GCA_947455425.1 Chitinophagaceae bacterium
GTACTGTAATCATTAAAGCACAATTAGACAATTTTTCCGACACACTTAATTTTGTTTTTGATACTGGAAGTGGTGGTATTTCTCTTGACTCATCAACAGTAGAATATTTTCAACTTCCCAAAATAAAAAGCGATAGAACTATTCGTGGTATTGCTGGTTTAAGAACGGTAGACTTTGTAAATAAACGTTCCCTCAAACTGCAAGGATTAACAGTCGATAATTTAGATTTTCATATCAATAATTATGATATTTTAACAAGTGCCTACGGCTTTAAAATTGATGGGGTAATTGGATACAGCTTTCTGCGTAGATATATTGTTAAAATTAATTACGATGATAATTGGATGGAAGTTTACTTGCCAGGTGCTATCAAGTATCCCAAAAGTGGTTACACACTGTATCCTCGCTTTAGTGCTTTACCAGCAGTGCTTGCAGCTATAGCAGATAATACCAAAACAAACAGCAGTTTCATTTTCGACACTGGTGCCGGATTGAATATGTTACTGAATGATGAATATGTTTCTGATAGCAGTTTATTAGAGAAAAAAAAGAAACTCTTTGCAACACAAGCCGAAGGTATTGGTGGAAAAAAAATGATGAGTACCACTGTAGTTAAAAAGATTGTTTTAGGACCCTATAAATTTAAATCAGTTCCAGTTTATATATTTAAAGACAACTATAATATCACCAACTATCCCCAAATGGGTGGAGTGATAGGAAACGATATCCTTAGAAGGTTCAATATAATTATCAACTATCCAAATCAGGAAATTTACATTCGTCCTAATACTCATTTTTTCGACGATTTCGATTATTCTTATACAGGCTTATCTCTATATCAGGTAAATGGAGAAATTCGAATTGACGATGTTATAGAAAACAGTCCTGCTGCAAAATGTGGTCTAAAGCCTAATGATATTGTTTTTGCTGTTGATAATAACTTCACACATAATATGCAGGCATATAAGCTTGCTTTTCAAAATGCTGGTAATACGGTGAGAGTAATGGTTCTAAGAAATAATGAACCAATGATATTTAATTTAGAAGTGCAACATATACTGCATTAATATACCATAGGCATACCAGTTGTATAAAATTTACTGCAAATCAAGTATCCACACAAAATTGCATTTACATTCGCAGCTAAATTTTTTAATATGATTCGTAACAACAAAACGATTGTTGCAGCTTTGGTATTGATTGGTCTTTCAATCAATTCATCATTTGCACAAACCAATGCCGATGCTATTCCATTAGACAAAAATGTTAAAATGGGTAAATTAGCTAACGGACTTACTTATTACATTCGCCGTAACGTTAAACCAGAAGGCAAAGTAGAATTAAAGCTCGCTGTAAATACAGGTAGTGTCCTAGAAAAAGATAACCAGCAAGGTGTTGCTCACTTTTTAGAGCATATGGCATTTAATGGTACTACACATTTTCCCAAAAATGAATTAACCAATTATCTTCAAAAAGCAGGTGTTCGTTTTGGTGCAGATTTAAATGCACATACTTCTTTTGATGAAACTGTTTACGATTTGCCTATTTCATCAAAAGACCCTAAAACCTTACAAGGCGGCTATCAGGTAATAAGAGATTGGGCTGGTAATTTATTATTAGACTCGGTTGAAATCAATAAGGAAAGAGGAATCATTCTTGAAGAAAAAAGAATGCGGTTAGGTGCAGGGATGAGAATGATGACACAATATTTTCCAACATTATTAAACAATAGTATCTATTCAAAACGTCTTCCTATTGGTATTGAAGAAGTTATTAAAACTGCACCAAGAAAAGCATTTACAGATTTTTACCACGATTGGTACCGTCCAAACAATATGGCTGTTATAGTTGTTGGTGATATTGATGTTGCTGCAGCAGAAGCTACTATTAAAGCTATGTTCAGCGATTTAAAAAATCCAAAAAATGCTCCGTTACGCCCAGAAATAATTCCTATAGATTGGCATAAGGCTAATAAAGCATATGTAATTACCGATAAAGAAAATACAAGCAATATTGTTCAAATCTATATTGGTTTAAGCAAAAGCGAAAATCCTTTAAGCTGGAGAAGTTATGCTCAAAATACTTTAAACAATATGATCAGTGAATTGCTTGATTATCGTTTACAAGAATATAGACTAAAAGCATCATCACCTATTGGTTTTGGTGGTATTAGTTTAGATGGTGGCATGTTTAGAGGGTATAAACAAGTCTCTTTGAGAGCATCTGTTAAAGATGATGCAGCAGCGGCTATTAACATTATTGTTGGCGAAGTTTTAAAAGCGAAGAAATTTGGATTCAGTGCAACAGAATTTGAAAGAATCAAAAAAGAAACCCTTGAAAACTTTACAGAACAAGCTGCTGAAAAAGATAAAACAGAATCTGCAAGTTTCGCAAGAGAATATGTTAGTAATTTCTTAGATAAAGAACCAAGCCCTGGAATAGAGGCTGAGAAAAATTTTGTTGAAGGTTACCTTAAAACATTAACACTTGAAAAAGTAAATGCAGAGGTAGCTAAAATTAATCTAGATGAACCATCATTTGTACTATACACAGCAACCGAAGGTGTTAAAAACCTTCCAACAGAAACAACTTTATTAGCAGCTTATGATGCTGCAAAAAAACAAACTGTTGAAGCGTATACCGAAAAAGCAGTTGCCACAGAATTAATGGATAAAACTCCAACTGCTGGAAGCATTGTAAAGACTGATAAAAATGCAGATTTCAACACCGCTATCTTTACTTTATCAAATGGTATAAAAGTAATTACTAAAAAAACTGATTTTAAGAATGATGAAATTTTAGTGAGAGGTTTTCAATGGGGTGGTAATACCAATCTAACAGAAGCTGAAATTAAAACCAGTAAGTATATGTTAGTAGCAAACCAATTAGGTTTAGGCAAACACACTTCAAGTGAATTGCAAAAAATGCTTACAGGGGTTAATGCAAGATTGATGATTAATTCAACAAATAACACGTTTAGCATAAACGGAAATTCATCTGTAAAAGATTTAGAGAAATTTATGCAAATGTTCTATCTGAAATTAACCGATATAAATTTCGATAAAGAAGAAATGGAAGGTATCAGAAGCTCTTATAAACAACAAATAGGAATGATTAAAAATAATCCTTCTATTAAGTTTTCTGATACGTTGAATAAATATCGTTACAATAA
>CANGOT010000352.1 GCA_947455425.1 Chitinophagaceae bacterium
ACAGTTGGAATAAACATAAAAATACTTTAAAACATTGGTTTTACTCTTTAAAGGATTTTCAGTAATCTCCTATTTCTATATGTTATTTCCAACAAAATATTTGCCTAATCCTTAATACATCTAACAGATGCACCACATGCACCACCTAATCTATTGCCATTTATCCAACTATGGTCCCACTCAAGAAATCTACAGTAGTTATCTTCTTTATCTATAATAGTAGAAGTCCACCAATAGCAAACATCACCAAGATCCCGAGAATCCCCAGTTAGATTGATAAGTCCAGATGGGAAAGCATCAAACAAATAAGCGTTTATCCCATTGCCATTGTTGTCCCATTCTGATTCAGTTTTCAATTTATTACCATAATCTTTCAAATACATCCTAAGCTCGTCCCATTCTGCAACTGAAGGAATGTGCCAGCCGGCTGGACATAAACCTCTTGGATCTCTTACTGCATAAACATTATACAACTGACCATATTTTGCACCATTGCTTTCATCATGCATTGGCCAGCCTCTAAATGGCTGTCTGAGGTCCAGAGACCATTGTCGCCAGGCATTTTTTGGATTGGTGTTCTCTCTTGTATCATAACTGGTGGAGCGGATATAATCGCCGTTTCGAAAAGTATCGACATTGAGGTTTTTCCGCATCCAAATTTGATTACCAATGCGTGTTTCATTTTTACTTATCTCATCAATGAGTGTAAAACTAAACTCTCCATTAGAATAACTAGAGATATCGCCTAAAAAACATATAGAACTAAACCATTTGTTTTGACGTAAACTAACTCCCCAATCATTAGCCAAATTGACTTTATGTGTTTTCTCATCACTTAAGAATTTTGTTTCTCCAGGTTTTAGTGTAATTCTAAATTGAGCACCATTATAAGGTGCATCGGCGTGAAAAAAAGAGACCTCAAGCTCCTTGTGTGTTTGATTTTTTAATTTTATAGCTCCATTTATAATTTTTGTGTTTGAGCGATAAAAAACAATACTTTTCTTTGTGTATTCATATTTTCGTACTCTCTGTTGAAAAGCATCAAATGTTAAATTTTGAGAAAACAACAATCCCTTTGAGATAATAAAGAAGAACAATAAAATTAAGTGCTTATTTTTTTTGATTTTATTTCTCATATATTAAAATGCTTGGCTCAAAGAATCATATTGCGATTACAAACTAAAGCGAAGTTACCCTAATTTTTTAATCTAATTCTTTAATTAATTAAATTTTCAATAAAGTAAATATTTTATTCAACTAAATATCCTGTGTCTCGTCCCCAAAAAAAGTTGACTGGTTAAGTAATAAAATCCTTGTATTGGTTGACTAAAAATAAAACTCTTGAATAACCTGTGTTTTGATATCCATTTTTGGTCGTTTTGTAGACAACCTATATCAGGAAGAGTTAGTTATATTCATACCGTTCTTCGTCAGCGTTTTATTTGTCCAACCCTTAACAGTAAAGGGAAATGAACTTTTATGGCCTGTCCTTTTTTCCAATGTTGTTCAAGTTCACTTTGTAATTTGACAATCGGATTGTGTCCGTTTTGGTTGATAAAGTGCTTTACGGCTGACCAAGTGTTTAAATAACCAATCAGATGTTCCAAAGTCCAATTTAAAATGTTTATAAAAATTGGTGTCTGGATTTCAGTGAAGGGAAACGGAATGATTTTATAGTCTTCATCAATGTACCTTCTTTATTTGTCCCAATATGTTCCGATTACATTCTCGTAAAAGTTGGCAATCACTCTGTCTATTTGTTCAGAAATTTCTATTCTGCCGTAGCCAACAACGCAAATCAAAGCATTCTCTTTCGCTGTCCGTCTGACTTCCGAATAAAATCTTTGAAAGTCAAACCAATACATAGCTTGTGCAATAATGATTAAATCAAACTGCACGTCTTCAAAACTGGTTCTTTCGGCGGGTTGAACGGAATAGGTGATGTTGTCCTCTTTCAAAGCGTTGTCTATTTGTGTTTGGCTGATGTCTGTCGCAAAGACATTGTCAAAAGTCTTTGCTAATTCATAAGCAACTTGCCCGTTTCCTGTTCCACAGTCCCAAGCGTTTTGTTTGTTTGGAACTATTGAGTTTAGATATGCAAAAAAGTCCAACGGATATGTCGGTCTGTATTTTAGGTATTTATCTGAGTTTGATGAGAAGTTATCTTTCATAAATTTCTGTCGTTCCAATTGTCATATATGCTCATTCTGCAAGGTTGCAGCCAACGAACAGGGCTTTGCGATGTTGGGGAATTAGCATTCCGTCTGCCCATAACCGAAGCACAATAATTGCAATATTGCTGATGTTTTATTCATAAGCCAAATTTATAACGTCCAGCCCGAACTGAAGCACAATAAAGAACAAATGATAAGGCAATATTCGTCAAGCCCCAATAATGCCAAACCTAATGTTGTACGTAGTATATTTATAAAATATTATTAACCAATTATTTAATAATTAAATAAAATTAAAAAATACAATATAGGGACATATTTTATGTATTAATTTCAAATAAAACCTATTCCCTTAATTCAGATATCTACTGAGTTGGTCTGTAGAATAAGAAATGTACTTTATTAGTTTTAAATAAATGAAAGGTTTTGTAAAATCAAATTATAAGTAGAATTAAGTCTTCTATTTATTTCATATATCCAGAGCAAAATGAGGATTTTCCATACAACAATCATAGTAAAATTATAATTGTAACATAGAAAATCAGTGTTGAATTTCATAGCTTTTAACAGAAAATAAATCAACTGAAAATCTTTCAAAGAATTTTAAAGTAGTTTGATTTACTTTCTAGAGCAAATTTTTGTCATTAAAATTTATAAGTAATACTCGCAGTAATTATTCTACCATAATTTCTAGTTAAAAATATTTTATCAGTTTCGCCATTATTAGTTTTCAAATTGTCTTTTTCATATTTACCATTATCGTTTGTATCGTAAAATCGAACAAATTCTTTAGCCAAAATATCTTTCACATTCAATTTCAGTTCAATGCCGCTTTTCTCAAACATTTTAGCAACCTGTAAATCCACAACTGGACGAGAATTATCCCACACATGGGCATCTGAAATATTTCCTGCAATATAAATCCTTTGTCCTACTTGGTTAATTTGAAGGGTTGTAGAAAACCCATTTTCTTTTTGATAAAT
>CANGOT010000353.1 GCA_947455425.1 Chitinophagaceae bacterium
AGTGATATAAGTGATGCAGATGTTAGTTTTGTAAATGAATTTATTGATTTCTATACAACCAATACCATCAATTCACAACGAGTTTTATTCTTAAATGAAATAGGGGAGATGTTTGTTTAAAAGCAATAAACACACTTGGTTTATTTGTATAAAAAAAATAAACATTCAATAACATTGTGGTTCGTTAAACTATCTGTCATTATCTTCGTTTAAAATTACTAAATTAATAAGATGAACCTTTTTGTTACAGGATTGATGGATGATATGGATGATACCGATTTAAGAGAGATGTTTGAGTTGTATGGTGAGGTAAAAACTGCAAGAGTAATTCTTGATAAAGTTACCAGAAAAAGCCGTTGTTTTGGTTTTGTTGAGATGACCGATAATGCAGATGCAATGGCAACAATTCGTTTACTTAATGGTGTTAAGCTTGGTAGAAAAATAATGTCTGTTCAAGAAGCAGAAGCTCCAACCAATAGCCGTCGTTAAACTATAATAGTGTTGCTGTAACACTATGCATAAATATGTTTAAATGCAGTTCCAAGGCAATTAATTACATCTGTAATCAGCATACTTTCCATACTTTGTTCATTTAATGCAATGTCTGCTGCCAGACCATGTATATAAACCCCAAGTATGGCTGCATCGAAAGGCTTGTAACCCTGTGCTAGAAAAGCAGTTATCATTCCTGTAAGTGCGTCGCCACTTCCACCTTTGGCTAATCCTGCGTTGCCAGTAGTGTTTATAAAGGATGTGTTACTATTTGCTACTAGTGTTGGATGCCCCTTTAAAACGACTACTATTTTGTTTTGCTTTGCAATATTTATTGCGGAATTCATTCTATCTTTTATGCTATTGTGCTCGCCAAATAACCTGTCAAACTCTTTTGGGTGAGGGGTTATAATCGTTTCTTCTTTTAAATATGCAAGTAGTTTTTTATTAGCTGCTACTATGTTTAAAGCATCTGCATCTAACACCAATGGATGATTACTTTGTTTAATGGTTTTAGTTACTAATTGTTGTGCTAATCTGCTAGTGCCAATGCCAGGTCCAATGGCAATTGCTGAGAAATCAGGTCTATCTGATTTTACATCTTCACGCATTGTAATCATTGCTTCGGGTATGGTTGTTTGCAGAATGCTTCTTTCTTTTTGGGGTACATTCATCGTCAATAATCCTGTACCGCTTCTAAGGCAGGCTTTTGCTGCAATCACTGCAGCTCCCATTTTACCTTTTTCGCCTGCAATGATTAATGAATGCCCATGATTGCCTTTATGTGAATTTGCTTCTCTTGGCTTTAAAATAGCTGCTACCATCTTGGGGGTAATCTTATTCACTGTAAAACTGATTTTGAGGTTTGACTATTTGCTAAAGGTATCTAGTTAATGCTAATTAGTCTTTATTATATTCTGTAGAATCATAGTTTGTTGATCTCTGAAATCTGTATACCAATGTGGTTGTATTCTATGACATAACTTTTTCTTGATTCTATTTTATGTTGAATCATTCAATCAAATACTAACCTATATTATATTATTAGATAGTTTAATCACTATTATAATCCTCTAATTTGTCATCCTTTATAAAAAGCCTTTTTGCCGTTTGTTTGCCGTTTCTATGCCGTTTGTTTGCCGTTTTTTGTTAATGGAAGTCAGGCTTTAGATGGTCGGAATGAGAGCCATCCATTTGTGAGGGTATCGCATTCGTATAATTTTTTTGTTTAATTGTAGTGAAAATGGTAATGCTTTATTTAACAGGGTAGTATTAGATCTTTGGCCTATGAAAGATGTAAAACTGTTTAACATGAGATACATATTAGAATTAACAAACAGTTTTCCTTTAATTTTTTATCAGATGAGGCAATTATAACAACAGAAGTTTGGGGAAAAAGAACATGCGATAAAACACTAAATCTCAATGCAATCGATTGCTTTCCCATGAATTTATTTAATTACCTAGAAAAAAAAGTTAAGGAATTGTTAATTTTATAAACAAAAATAGTTAGTATTGCCAACGAATACCCCCCCCTTAAAGTAGTAAGATATTAAAAAAAGTTTGAACCAGGCAGTTTTGCTGTGGTTTTTTTATCGACTTTAATATCGAAGTTTTTTAATTCAAATATCAATATAAAGAACTCTTTAATAGCGATATGTTATTGAAGAGAAAAAATAAAAGCTTGTATGAATAGACATCAACTAGAAAGTACTTATGGAAGTTCTTTTTTTAATCCTACCGCCACGGAGGGATTTACTGTTTTGTCAGATAACCACGTCAATCAATTCAACTATAATAACAACAAAAAACAATCAAATATGAGAAAGATGTACACTACAATGAAAACGGGGAAGCTTCTTATTGCTTTTCTGATGATGCTGGCTTTTATGGTGTTTAGTTTGCAACAGGCAAATGCACAATCAGTAACTGTAACAGGTGCCGATGCAGCTACACTTGCCAGTAGCCCCTATACGACTTTAAAAGCTGCTTTCGACAAAATTAATTTGGTATCTCAGGCAGGTAATAATATTGTTATTACCGTTAGTGGTACCACCAGTGAAACAGCACCTGCAGTTTTAAATCAAAGCTCTGGTGTTTGGAACAGCTTAACCATAAAGCCTTCTGGTGCTGCTACCATTGCTGGTGCTATTACTGCTGGTTCACCATTGATTGATTTAAATGGTGCTGATAAAGTTACTATTAATGGTTTAAATGACGGAACCAATAGTTTAACTATTAGTAACACAACATCGAGTACCACAGCGAGTACATCGACTATTAGATTAATTAATGATGCCACTAATAACTTAATTACTAATGCAACCATCCTTTCCAGGTTTAATAATACTACAGCTTCAACGAACGGTGGTGCAATTTTCTTTAGTACTGCTGCTACTAGTGGAACTGGTAATGATGGTAACAAAATATCTTTTTGTAATATAACTACTGGTGGTGGAGATTTAACCAAAGCAATTCATAGCTCTGGAACAACTACCAATGCTGGAATAGAAAATAGTAGTGATACAATTACTAACTGTAATATATATGATTTTTTTACTGCAGCTGGTGGTAGTGCTGGTATTTATTTAACAACAGGTAATCAGTCTTGGGTAATAACCAATAATAATCTTTATCAAACTACTTCTAAAACACAAACAACT
>CANGOT010000354.1 GCA_947455425.1 Chitinophagaceae bacterium
AAATGCTTAAATCAGCGTTTTTTCGTTCAAACGTATTTTTTTTCTTGATTACTCAAATTGTAGAGATTTTGTTTTAGAAACAAAATTTTTGAGAGGGATTTAAAAAAATAGAAACAATTCTATAAAGACTTTACAAACCCGAATTTAATACCATAGTCAATTCTATGTTCTTTTATAGGATAGATATCATTAAAGGTAGGCATTTGTTGGTAGCGTATTTGTGGACCAAAAAACCATTTTACATTTTTTGATTTTAGAGTAAGACAAACCTCACTACTGGTATTAACATTTAAACGGCGGAAAAAATTAGTGCCATCGGCATAGTATTGATAGTCGGTAGAAACTACATAAACATTTTTATTGAGTGTTAAGGTTGGTTGAATAGTTGCTGCAGCAGTAATACCCCAACGTTCGCCATTAACAAAATCCCACTGCAAACCAATAGGCACAGATAATTGAAACAGTTGATTTCGCAAACTCACTGCATTGGTGCCACTTTGCGTGGTATAGGTAGATTTTATAGACAATGAATTCAATTGATTGTTTTCAACATATTTAATGGTGGCATCGCCATTGGCTTTATAGGCATCAATTCCATATTGAAGAATATTAAATTGTAATCCGGTTTTTATAAAAAAATGCTTTGAAAGCTGGCGTAAAAAAGACACACCAAACTCGCCGCCAGCAGCTGGTCTTTCTTTTACAACATCATTTACATTGGCTTGCATTTTTTGTCTTTCAGCAGCATTACTAATAAATGGTAATCGGCTTTTATCGTCTTCTAAAGTTCTATAACTATTAGAAATAGTGGCATAATATTGAACTGCCCATTTAGATGAGGCTTGTTTTTTTACAATTGCTTTATTACTCAAATTATTTAAGTAATTATTTGCATCATCACTTTGTTTTAAAGTTGTTGCTTCTTTTGAAAGATCTGTTAATGGCTGTGAAGAATTATTTGCTTCAACAGTTTCTTCAACCTTTCTAATATTTGAGTTATTGTTTAAATCAGTTGAATTACCAGCATTTGTAGCAATATTTTCTGTTGCTGGTTTTGTATTTTCAATGTTTTCAGGAATTGTACTTTCTATTTCATCTTGCACAATTCCTTTGGTAATATGTAAACTAGTAATAGCTACACTTGGTGTATTAATAAAATGATTAAATGGTTGTGATGCTGTTGCTTTTTCTATTATACTAGTTTCATTACGAGCATCTGTGTTATTAACAAAAGATTTTACAATTGCTTTATCTGAAAGAATAGCAGCATTATTTTTAACAATAAATTTTTGTGGAGGATAATTCATAACTGTTGTAACAGCTAAAGCCAAAACAACAATTGAAAAAATAAAAATTAATGATGGCCATTTGGTTTCTCCGTGTAATTCTTTTTGAATATTCCCCCAGAGTTTATCGGATGGATACACACGATAATCCTCAGCCTCCGATTTCAGAAGCTCTTCAAAATTATCATTTTTATGTAACCAATTATTCATATTCATTAACTATTAAACAATGCCAACCAATCCATTTTACCTGAACCCGGATGAATAATTTTTTTATCTATAAGAATAGATTCTAAAACTGCTTTACCTCTTATATATTGACTTCTACTTGTAGTTTCACTAATATTCAGCATATCCCCAATTTCTTTATGATTATACCCTTCAATGGCATAAAGATTAATTACTGTTCTATAGCCAATTGGCATCATCAGTAAACACTGCATTACTTGTTTACCAAGTAGTTTGCTGGAAATGCTCTCTTCTTTAAACTCTAGGTTTTGTTGTGTTTCAATATTGATGATCTCGCTGAACTTTCTGTTTTTTTGAAGATGATTAATACAAGTGTTCACCATAATCTTTCTCATCCAACCCTCAAAATTTCCTTTATTCTCGTAGGTAGTTATTCTTGTAAATATTTTAACAAAACCATCTTGCAGCATATCTTCAGCATCTTCTTTTGTATTTGCGTATCTAAAGCAAATACCAAACATATAGCCACTGAAACGATTGTATAATTCTCGTTGAGCAGCAGCATTATTTTGTATGCAAGATTGTATTAAGTTTTGTTCTGTCATAATTCTGTTGTTGAATTATGTGGCTAATGTAGGAATATTAATTGATAAAAGTCAATTTTAAAATATCGTTTTTTAAATTAATTTAATAATTTATTTGTCTTCTATTGTCGTCAATTAGCTTCATGTAAATTTCACAAACATTGTTGGGCATTATATCCATTGCTTTTTCGGGCCATTCAACAAAGCAATATTGATTACTATATAAAACATCCTCAACACCTGCATTAATGGCTTCTTCATCATCTTTTAATCTGTATAAATCTAAATGATATACCGTGCCGACAAGATCGCTTTTATACTCATTAATAATAGAAAAGGTGGGGCTGCTAGACACTTCATCAACTTGCAATAATTTACAAAGTGCGTTTATAAATGTTGTTTTGCCACAACCCATTTGAGCATAAAATAGCCATACTTTTTTTTGTTTATTTTTCTCCCAAACAGCTTTTACCACTGCATTTAACTCATTCAAATCATATATCAATTCCATAAGCAAAAATACTGTCGATTTATGATAATATTCAGCTATTGATTTATACAACAAAGTAAATTTGCAAAAAACAGCTTAATGGAAACAACAAATATTACTGTTGAAGGAATGGATTGTGCCAGTTGTGCCATTAGTATAAAAAAATGTCTTCAAAAGCAAGGACTAGATGACGTTAAAGTAAACTATGCCTCAGGTGATGTAAGTTTTATCAATACAACTAATATTTCTCTCAACAATATTGAAAAAGAAATTAAGGAACTTGGCTACTCGGTAGTTAATTCACAAAACCCTGTATTTAAAGAAAACAAAAAATGGCTTTTTAAAAACAATTGGGATAGATTCTTGTTTTGTTTTGTTTTTACAATCCCCTTGTTCATCTCTCATCTCATACATATTCATAGGTTGATGAATCCGTTGGTGCAACTGGCACTCACAACACCCGTTTATATTATTGGTATGCTTCATTTTGGAAAAAGTGCCATTAAAAGTTTGATGAAGGGATTTCCAAATATGAATGTATTAATAGCATTAGGTTCTACTGCTGCATACTTTTATAGTTTATATGGTTTGCTTGCAGGAA
>CANGOT010000355.1 GCA_947455425.1 Chitinophagaceae bacterium
AGAAGTAATGCCTTTTGCAGTGAATGCGTACAGAGATTTAGAACAACAATTAAACTGCCACCTCATTCAACAATGCAATAGCATTGACTTTCATACTACACCACAAATGAAATTGGCATTTGATGAAAGACTTCCACAAGAACAGGAATATCTTTCGAATATTAAAGATGAAAACACATTACAACAGTATTTCAACTACGCTTTTGGTGCTGGAGAAATAAACCCTTGTTGGTTGATTGATTTGAATATGCTGATGAGTGAATGGAGAAAACAGCTATCATCAAAGGGTCATTTGAATGAATTACATCTGAATGTAGATGAGCTTAAGATTGAAGACAACAAGGTGTTGTATAAAGATATTACAGCGTCTAAAATTATCTTTTGCGATGGCGTGGATGGAATAAATAATCCCTGGTTTAATTTATTGCCATATGCTCCCAATAAAGGTGAAGCCATATTAGTTGAAATACCCAACTTGCCAAGAACCAATATTTATAAAAATGGGTTAAGCATTGTGCCCTGGCAAGATCATTTATTTTGGGTAGGCAGCACTTATGAATGGAAGTTTGATCATACAGAACCAACAGCATCGTTTCATACAAAAGTAGAACTTATCTTAAGCCAATGGCTTAAAATTCCCTATAAAATTACAGAGCACCTATCTGCTGTGAGGCCAGCAAATATCGAACGCAGACCTTTTATTGGCTTGCATCCTACGCATTCTCAAATTGGGATTTTAAATGGCATGGGAACCAAGGGCTGCTCCCTGGCCCCCTATTTTGCCCATGAACTGGTTGAACATTTAATAAACAACCAGCCCATCAACCCAAATGCAGACGTGAAAAGGTTTACCAGAATATTAACAAAATAAAACAAGGAAATAAACCCTTAGTTTTTGCTGACGTATTGAAAACATTTATTATTGCTAAAAATAAGTTCAATGGAAATTATTCATATCACTGCAGAATGTTATCCTGTTGCCAAAGCTGGAGGCTTGGGAGATGTTGTTGGAGCTCTACCTAAATATCAATGCAAAGCTGGTCACCTTGCAAAAGTTATTATGCCTATGTATAGAACTAAGTTTCTTTACAATAATAACTTTACTGTTGATGCAAAGGGAACTGCTTCTATGGGTAATCTTACTTTTGAATATACCATTATTAAAGAAGCAACAAATAAACTAGGCTTTGACTTATACCTGGTTGATATCAATGGCTTGTTGGATAGAGAAAAGATTTATGGTTATAATGATGATAGTGAGAGATTCACAGCTTTTCAGATTGCTGTAGTTGATTGGTTGAGCAAATGGCAACATAATCCCAATATTGTACATTGTCACGATCACCACACAGCACTCATTCCATTTATGATGCAAAACTGTTTTGCATACCGAGATAAATTAAAAACAATCCCTACGATTTTAACCATTCACAATGCACAATATCAAGGCTGGATGGGATGGGATAAAGCAAACTACATTCCTGCTTGGGATAGTTGGAAACAGGGTCTATTAGATTGGAAGGATACAATAAACCCGCTTGCAAGTGGAATAAAATGTGCTTGGAAAGTTACTACTGTTAGCGATAGCTATATGCACGAATTACGTAGCAACAGCAATGGTTTGGAGAAATTGTTTGAATATGAAAGAGGTAAGTGTTATGGCATATTAAATGGTATTGATAATGAGGTGTGGAATCCTAAAACTGATACTTACATCACTAATCATTTTACATATAAAAGTCTGGTAAAAGGGAAGCAGAAAAACAAAGAACAGATATGCGAGCAATTTGGGCTAAATAACGAGTTGCCGATGTTTGTTTTTATTGGCAGATTGGTTGGTGAAAAAGCAGCTGATGTTTTGCCTGCAGCTATTGCAGCTATTATGCACAGTTTTTATGGTCAGTGTAGTGTACTCATTTTAGGTAGTGGCGACCCAGCTATTGAATGGGAATTGGCTAGTTTCAATGCCAGATACCAAGGCTATTACTATGCCGATATTGGTTATAATGAAGCACTATCTCACCTGATGTATGCTGGTGCCGATTTTTTACTCATGCCTAGTCGTGTAGAGCCTTGCGGATTAAATCAAATGTATGCCATGCGATATGGTACAGTACCTATGGTTCGTAGTACGGGCGGCTTACAAGACACTGTAAAAGATATGGGTGAGGTTGATGGATTTGGAATTAGATTCAATCACCCAACGGTAGAAGATATTCATTATTCTGTTAGTCGGGCTATTGAGGTTTATCAAGATAAAACACACCTTAATTGGATGAGAAAATATATGATGCAGATTGACCACAGCTGGGAGGGCACTGTTGCAGCTTATGATAGTATTTATGGGTAGATATTCTACATACAAATAACATAACCAGCAATCTGACAAATAACACCAAGCCCAAGCCCACTGCATATTTCAAGGATGGTATGGTTACTTACCAAAAGTCTAGCACTGGCAATGATACCAGTTAATATTACTGCACAGCTTATTGCTAATCCAAGATTGGTTTGATAATAGAATGAGAATAAAATTAAGGCCATTAAAGCACTGCCAGCACCAATAGTGTGCAAACTGATTTTAATAAAATTGTTAATAATAACACCAATAATAGAACTCCAGAAAATACCAAAATAAAAGAACTTCAAAACCTCTGGTTGGTCTGTTTGGTTTTTACTTAAATAATACATCCACCAGTAAAAAAACATTGTCACAAAATATGGGATAATCCTTTCTTTTTGAGTACGCAAAAAAATACTCTCACTCAACTTCAATTTCCATAAAAGAAATACAGCAAATGCAGGAAAAAAAGCAGTCATCCAAAATATACTAAATACCTTTAGTTTCAACTTCCAATCAGTAATATCTGCAAATTCGTATGGAAATTGATATACCAGAAAAACAACAATATACGTTGGAATAAATAGTGGATGAAAAATATACGAAATAATTTTAGCTGGAATATTTAACCACCAAGATTGCTTTTGTTCTTGTGGTTGAATGATTTCAAATTGATTAACCATAAATTAAATTCAATAAATGTTGTGCAAATATTCAGATATTTAATTACCCAATCAATAATACATTTGCCGCTGTAATAAAAATTGCTATATGAACGAAAATTTTGTCTCTAGAATTAAGAAAGAAG
>CANGOT010000356.1 GCA_947455425.1 Chitinophagaceae bacterium
AACCACCATCAAAATACTATCATTGTTATTGTGGGGCCTACAGCCGTTGGCAAAACATCTTTTGCTATAAAGCTGGCACAGCAATATCATACACAAATTATTTCTGCCGATTCCAGGCAATGTTATCAGGAATTAAATATTGGTGTTGCCAGACCCTCGGTAGAAGAATTAAATCTTGTTCAACATTATTTTATTGCCTCACATTCCATTCATCAGGATGTAAATGCTGGCGTGTTTGAAAAGTATGCTTTACATGCTGCAGAAGAAATATTTCAACAGCATCATATAGCTGTAATGGTGGGAGGCACGGGTTTATATATTAATGCTTTTTGTAATGGCATTGATGAGATACCTGCTGTGCCAATATCCATCAGAAATAATATTATTGAAAATTATGCTGCAAAAGGGTTGAATTGGTTACAAGAAGAAATAAAAACAAAAGACCCTGATTTTTGGCAAACTGCCGAACAACAAAACCCCCAGAGATTAATGCGAGCTCTTGAAGTGGTGGAAGCAACCGGAAAATCAATTAATCATTTTAGAAATCATCAATCAGTAGAGAGACCATTTAATATTATTAAGATAGGATTAGAGTTGCCAAGAGAAATACTCATCAATAATATTAATGAACGGGTAGATAAAATGATAGGAGATGGTTTAATTGATGAAGTAGCATCTTTAACTCCTTATCAACAGTTAAATGCACTGCAAACTGTAGGTTATAGAGAATTGTTTGATTATTTCAATGGGCATGGAACAAAGAAACAAGCTATTGAAAAAATTAAAATCAGTACCAGGCAATATGCAAAAAGGCAAATGACCTGGTTTAAAAAAGATGAGCAGATAAAATGGATACATCCAACTGATGAATTCGATATAAATAGTTACAATAATTAATTTTTTTTAAAGATTTAATTGCAAACGATTACGGCTTTTAGCATGAATCAAATACATTAGCAATCTACATTTGCTGTGTTGTTATCGCAACATAATAATCAATTTTAATCAATCAAATAAACGATTAGCTATGTCTAAAAAAGTAGTTACACTTGGCGAAATAATGCTTCGCCTTTCAACTCCAGGTCATTTACGTTTTGTTCAGTCAGACAGCTTTGATGTTACCTATGGTGGCGGAGAAGCAAATGTTTCTGCAGCATTGTGCAATTATGGATTAAATGGAACTTTTGTTTCTAAAGTGCCAAACAATGCGATTGGTCAGTCTGCAATAAATCATTTACGTCGTTACGGAGTAGATACACAATTTGTTGCTCGTGGTGGCGATAGATTGGGAATTTATTTCTTAGAAACTGGTGCTTCTATGAGAGCTTCTCAAGTTATTTATGATAGAGCAGGAGCAAGCATTGCAGAAGTTGATGCCAGTGAATTTGATTTTGATAAAATATTTGAAGGAGCAAGTTGGTTTCATACCACAGGTATTACTCCAGCTTTAAGTGATAAAGCTGCTGCATTAACATTAGCTGCTTTAAAAGCTGCAAAGGCTAAAGGGATTACTACAAGTATAGATTTGAATTTCCGTAAAAAATTATGGACTAAAGAAAAAGCTCGTGAAGTAATGACAGGTCTTTGCGAATATGTAGATGTTTGTATTGGCAATGAAGAAGATGCTGATTTATGTTTAGGTTTTAAAGCTGCTAATACAGATGTTACAAAAGGTGAATTGAACCTTGATGGATTTAAAGATGTGTTTAAACAAATGCAAGCAAAATTTGGATTTAAGTTTATTGCATCATCTTTACGTGAAAGTCACAGTGCAAGCGATAATGGCTGGAGTGCTTTGGTGTACGATGGTTCAGAGTTTTATCACACAAAAGAATACAGCGTTAGAATTGTAGATAGAGTAGGTAGTGGAGATAGTTTTGCCAGTGGTTTAATTTATGGTTTAGTTACTGGTATGCCAATGGCAGAAGCTGCTGAATTTGGTGTTGCTGCAAGTGCATTAAAGCACACTATTCCAGGAGATTTAAACCATGCTACATTAAGTGATGTTAAAGACTTAATGAAAGGTGATGGTAGTGGTAGAGTTCAAAGATAATTTAGATTTTTTTTCAAATCGTATTTCTTAAATCTTAATTCGCAAATAACATGATAATAGATAGTTTAAGTTCATCTTCAAAATATATTTCTTTACATCCGCATTTTGCAAAAGCATTCGAGTATATTAATAATACAGATTTGAATGCTTTAGAAGTTGGTAAATTTGATATAGATGGTGATAATATAAGAGCCATTGTATCTGATAAAAATGGTGTTCCTCCTGCTGATTCTATTGCTAAGTTCGAGTGTCATGATAAACATATTGATATTCAGGTTTGCATTCGTGGAAACGAAACAATTGGCTGGAAACCGCGTCCAAGTTGTAAAGAACAAAAAGGTGAATACAACCCTGAAAAAGATGTTGTCTTTTATGCAGATGCACCAGATATGTATTTCAATTTAACTGATATGCAATTTGCAATCTTTTATCCAGAAGATGTTCATGCCCCTATGATTGGTGAGGGAATGATTAAGAAATTAGTATTGAAAATAAAATTATAAATATTTTATTCTGAAATGAAAGAGGTCGGTGATATTTTCACCGACCTCTTTTTATTTAATAAAAATTCACAACACCGGTTTCTACATCATATAATCCACCAACGATTTTTATTTTGCCTTCTTTTTCCAGGGTATTAATGATGGTACTTTCTTTTCTAATCCTATCAATCGTTAAGTGAATGTTTAATTCTGTAACATTTTTAACAAATTGAGGGTTTGAGCCATCACGTTTTTCAGTTATTGCGACTTCTTTTTCAATTGCAGGTTTTACTTTATTAAGAAGCGTTGTTAAATTGCCCATTTCAACATGATTGCAAGCACCAATAATAGCACCACACTTGGTATGCCCAAGCACTACAACAAGTTTTGTTCCCACTATGTTTGTTGCAAATTCCATACTTCCTAAAATATCTTCATTTAAAATATTTCCAGCAATTCGAACACTGAAAATATCACCAAGACCTAAATCGAAAATGTGCTCAGTAGTAGTTCTGCTATCTATACAACTTAAAACTACAGCCATTGGATTTTGTCCAAAAGAAGTAGCACCCACTTGATGTTTTAAATACTTTTCAGTCCATTTGCCTTTTAC
>CANGOT010000357.1 GCA_947455425.1 Chitinophagaceae bacterium
CTGAAATAATTTTGATGAGATTTTGTTAAAGAATTAAAATGAATCAGTGCATTGGGCTCATCACTTAAGCAATCTATAAAATCTTTATTCAATTCATAGTCTTTTTCTTCTACCTCAATAGTAATTGCAATTTCATCGCCTTTTTGCTTTTTTAGTTGGTTGCGTATTGTGGTATTCAGTGGCAGAATAAAGTTGCTATCCCCCATTGGTAAAATAGAAATGGGCAGCAACAATACACTATCTAATTTACCTTTAACTCTGTAGCTTTTTTTATAGTTAGGTTTTAATTGCTGAGCAATTTCTTGAGGAATATCGATATATGTCCAACCTGTCTTCTCTCCTTTCTCTGCAAACTTTTTTATGATTGATTTATAGAAAACCATAACTACTGCTTATTGTGTTTACTGTTCTTTCGCATACATAAATCCATCTTCATTAGCATAACAAACAAACTTGTTTGTCTGGTTATAAAGTGTAAACAATTTAAAGCCTTTCACATTATAGTAGTTGTTATAGTAGTTCGCAGGAATTGCAGAAAATTTAGGCTCAATTGTATTTGTCATATTGTAGCTTTTTGTTTCTTTATTCCACTCCAACAGCGTCAGTCCGTATTTATTTTCATTTTTTAAAATGATAAATCTGGGGTGCAAACTATTTAGCCCATTTGCAGCCACAACATCATACTTCACTGGTATAATAATACGGTTATCATTACTTATCATCCCGCATTTTCCATCTTTATAAACAATTATTTGTTGAGTTGAAGTGGTAATCAATCTACTTTTTGATGGCTTATGATAGTAAGATGAATAATCTTTTTTTAGTGATAAAGTTATTGTATTAAAATCAAATACAAACTCTTTCATTTGCCCTTGAATAGAATCGTATATCCAGGGAACTTTTATGTCTCCATTGTTAGCAATAACACCACATTTAAACTTGTTATTTTCTTTTACATAAATAAGATAATTTGCTCCAAAATAAAATAATGAATCGTATATATTAGGTTCAAAACTGCCTTTTATAATCAATCCATATCTATTATTCTTTTGATAAATTACAGGCTGCTCATATTGCGTAGTCGCTCCCTCAATTGAAAAATAAAAAGTTTCATTTTCAGCGTTTAAATAAGTTTTCTTATCGGTGTCGGTTACATAGAAAAGTGAATCACCAGAGCGTTTATAATAAGGTTTAAATGGTGGCTTTACATATCTATTAGCATTTTCAACATAGTCTTTTCCATCAGGACGGGCCTCTACAATAGTCATTCTTCCATAATCCTCAAGTTCTGGTCTATCGCCAATTCCTCCAGCATTCCCATACTTTTTATCTTTAATAGTTTCTTGATTGATAAGTTTTAATTTTCCTGAACTGTAATCTATCACTGCATTAAACTTATAAAAGTTGCTATCTGTATAGTCAAACGAAAATGAATTATCATCATAACCAGTTCTAGTTTTGCTTAGCTTAAATAAGTTCTTGAGCAACCATTCTGAAATCTTTTGTTTATCTATATCAAACACAAATAAACTAAAGCGTTTATTAAAATCTTCGCAACTAAAAATCAACAACCTTTTAACTTCTTTTTTATTTATCGCAAGGTATATTGTATCAATTAACTCTAGTCTTTTAAAATTGTCGGGGTAAACATTTTTACCACAAATATTAAGAAGTGATACAAATTTATCCTTACCATTAAATGCTTTAAACTGTTCCTTTGTTAAACGATTAAATCGGGTGTCGCATTTTGCAATGATGCACTTTGCAGGATAAACATTAAAAACTTCATAAGGTTGGTTGCTTATAATTTCTTTTCCTTTATAAATGAGTCCATGCATTTTAACAGACTCGTTTTTACGCACGAAAAAATTGTATGGAGACGTTTCTAAAGTATCGTTGAGTATGATTCTATTTTCTGTTTCAAAATACTCAGCAGTTAGCCATTTAAGATTATCATATTTAGGTTCAAGTTTTATTTTACCCAATTGGTCACAAAGCCCAAATTGATTACCTGCCTTATATGGAATTAAAATTTCCTGTGAAAACACTGACGCTGATGCAAATAGCCATGTAATTATTACTGCAAAATATTTCATCATTTTTCAACTGTTTATAAATTTCAAATTTCTTTTGATGCCACTAAACTTTGTTCGTTTCAATGGTGAGTTTTTAAAGATAATTTTAAATTGTTCTTCTGTTAGTTCTTCCCATTGAGATGTAGAGAAATTTAGTATTTCAGGAATTGGCGTAAACTGTAACTCATTATGTGGCTTTGCAAAACGATTCCATGGGCAAACATCCTGACATACATCGCAACCAAACATCCAGTTATCAAATTTACCTTGCATGTCAGAAGGTATTAGTGCATCTTTTAATTCTATTGTAAAGTAGGAAATACACTTGCTGCCATCTATAACTTTATTTGGCATAATTGCTTCTGTTGGGCAACTATCAATACACTTTGTACAGGAACCACAATAATCTTTTATGTATGGATTATCATAGTCTAATTCAACATCAATAATTAATGTTGCAATAAAGAAAAATGAACCTGAATTTTTATTGATGAGATTGCCATTTTTTCCTACCCAACCCAATCCACTCTTCACAGCCCAGGCACGTTCGAGCACAGGTGCTGAATCCACAAAACCACGACCATTAAAATCACCTAATTGCTTTTTTAGGATTGCGTAAAATTCATTAAGCTGTTGTTTAATTACTTCATGATAATCTTTACCATAAGCGTACTTGGATATTTTTGGTTGGAAATCGCTTCTTGTTTCTTGTTTCTTACCTAGAACTTTATCATTCAAAATTCCTTGTTCGATATTCGATATTTCTTGCTGTTGTGAAGGGTAATAATTCTTTAGAACAGTAATAACACTTTTAGCATTTGGAACAAGCTTTTGTGGATTCGTTCTTAAATCAAAGTTGTTTTGCATATAGTGCATAGAACCATTGAAACCCTTTTGCAGCCAGGCTTCTAAACGTTTGGCATCTTCATCTAAAAATGCTGCCTTAGCAATGCCACAAAAATCAAAGCCTAATTGTTTTGCAGTTTGTTTAATAAAAGAAGTGTTCCCAGATAAACTCATTGATAGCTCAACTAAAATTTTAAATGTCTCACAGTTAC
>CANGOT010000358.1 GCA_947455425.1 Chitinophagaceae bacterium
AAAATAAAACAAAAAAGCCTGTAAATAAATTACAGGCTTTTTTGTTTTAATCTGCGGACCGGACGGGACTCGAACCCGCGACCTCCGCCGTGACAGGGCGGCATTCTAACCAACTGAACTACCGATCCTTTCTTGAATAACTTGTTTGTTATTTTTCGATTGGGTTGCAAATATAAAGGGAACAATTTCATATGAACAAAACTTTTTTAAAAATATTCAACCCTTACTTTTACCGCCTCAAATTTTAACTATGCCACAATACCCAAATAGACAGTTTTTAGATTTTGAACAACCGATTAAAACGCTTTATGAAGAAAGAGAAAAATTAAAACATTCTGCTGAAAAAAGTAAGATCGATCATACAGATGGAATACAAAAAATTGAAGAAGCTATCGTTGCAAAGCGTAAAGAAATTACAGAACATTTAACTCCATGGCAACGTGTTCAACTTAGTCGTCATCCAGATAGACCTTATACTCTTAAATACATAGAAAAAATATTCACCAACTTTGTAGAGTTACATGGAGATAGAAATGTAAAAGATGATAAAGCTATGGTGGGAGGTTTTGCTCAACTCGATGGCGAAACTGTCATGGTGATTGGGCAACAAAAAGGTATCAACACCAAAATGCGTCAACTGAGAAATTTTGGAATGGCAAATCCCGAAGGTTATAGAAAAGCCCTACGTTTAATGCGTTTGGCAGAAAAATTTAATAAACCTGTTATCACTTTTGTTGATACACCGGGAGCTTATCCTGGGCTTGAAGCTGAAGAACGTGGACAAGGAGAAGCCATCGCCAGAAACATTTATGAAATGATGCGTCTTAAAGTGCCGGTAATTATTGTAATTATTGGTGAAGGTGCCAGTGGTGGCGCATTTGGAATTGGGGTAGGAGATAGGGTATTAATGATGGAAAATACATGGTATACTGTAATCAGTCCGGAAAGTTGTAGTAGTATTTTATGGCGTACCTGGGAGAAAAAAGAAATAGCGGCAGAACAACTTCGCTTAACTGCAAATGATATGAAAGGTTTTGGATTGGTGGATGAAATTGTTTCTGAGCCTTTAGGAGGAGCACACTGGGATTATGATAATGCATCTGAAAGATTAAAAGCATGCCTTAAAAAAAATCTTGAAGAAGTGAAAAAAATGGGTGCAAACGAAAGAGTGGATTATAGAATAAACAAATATGGTAATATGGGCTTCTGGGAAGAATTAGAAACGGGTGCAACTGCCAACAGTTAAAATTTAAGAAACATTTATAGCTGTATTATTTAATATTGGTTAAATCCGAGCTCTCTCGATCTTGAATTTTCATAACAGTACGTGTGTTTATTAGATAAGCAAACAAATCCAATCAACATTATATCATTCATAATTTTTAAAAGTGTCTTTAAAAAATATATTATCACATACAGGAGTAGCTATTGTAACGCCTTTTAAACAAGATGAATCAATCGATTTTGATGCTCTTGGTAAAGTGATTGACTTTAACATCAATAATGGTGTAAACTATATTGTAACTTTAGGCACCACAGGAGAAACTCCGGTGCTTGACTTTGAAGAAAAGAAAGATATTCTTCAATATACTTTTGAAAAAGTAAATGGTAGAGTGCCTATTGTAATTGGTGTGGGTGGTAATAGCACCAAATCGGTTATCAATGAAATTAATAAATTGCCATGCGATAAAGCTGTGGCTATTTTAAGTGCTTCGCCTTATTACAATAAGCCAACACAGGAAGGAATTTATTTACATTATAAACATATTGCAGAATCATCGGCAAAGCCCATTGTTTTATACAATGTTCCCGGAAGAACTGCACGAAATGTAAATGCCTCAACTATCATTAAGTTATCTCACGAAGTAGCGAATATTAAAGGCATTAAAGAAGCAGGTAATGATATGCAGCAATGTATGGAGATTGTGAGAGATTGCCCGAAAGATTTTTTAATTGTAAGTGGAGATGATGCATTATGTTTCTCTCAGATTGCATTGGGTTTTGATGGGGTGATCAGTGTTGCTGCTAACTGTTTTCCCCAACAATTTGCGTTAATGATTAAGCTGGCATTGCAACATAACTTTATTGCAGCCAGAGAAATTCATTACAAGCTATTAAAAGGCTACGATTATTTATTTGCAGAAAATAACCCCGCTGGTGTGAAGGCTTTTTTAAATGAATTAGGATTTATTGAAAATGTATTACGTTTACCTGTAACACCTGTTAGCAACTCTTTGCAACAACAAATAAAAGAGTTTGTAAAAAGTTTATAGGTGCTAAAAAAATAGAAGAAGGTAAATCAAAATCACGCTATCTTAAGCAGCTTACCCCTATCTTCGCCGCCCAAAAAAGTTCTTGATTAGGAAATGATAACTAGAAGAAATATACGAGTAAAAGTGATGCAGCTTTTATACAGCATTGACAGTACAAATGACACAACCGCATTTAAAAATCCAGTAGGTACATTAGATAAAAACTTCTCCAAAACGCGAGAACTATTAGTATTCTTAATTTACAATATTTTAGCCGTAGCTAAATATGCTGAAGTGGCTTCAAAACACAGATCTGCTAAATATATTCCTACCGAAGCAGATATGAATGTAAACACCAAAGTTTCGGGCAATCATTTGTTATGGCAAATTCTTGAAGATAAATCATATCAGGAAGCCATAGAAGAATACAAAACCAAATTAACCAGTGATGACGAAATCACCAGAAAGCTTTATTTAGAGTTGATTGAAACGCCAGAATACAAAAAGTATATCAATGAACAAAGCAGAGATAAAAAACTGGAGATTGAAATACTTGGTTTTATTTTCAATAATCTAATGTTACAACACGATTGGTTTGTTTCTTCAACCGAGGATAGATTCAGTAATTGGGACGATGATGCTGAAATGTTGCAAACAATCATCAACAATTATCTCAGCCGCCCTCAGCCTATTGCCATGCATAATTTGTTGGATTCGGATAAATGGAATTTTGCTAAAACATTGCTCAATACCTGCATCGAGAAAAAAGAATATTTACTGGAATTAATTTCACCGAAGTTTAAAAACTGGGATGCAGATAGAATCGCTTCGCTCGATATGATTATCCTATTCATGGG
>CANGOT010000359.1 GCA_947455425.1 Chitinophagaceae bacterium
AGGTTTTTGCAATATATCCAACTGCTACAACTATAATAACGAGAACTATTTTGCTGTTAAATACACCACTCTTAATTGTCATATAAAGTATTTAATTAGCGATACTGTTGTTAAGATGTTTTCTTCTTTTAAAGCGTTTCACAATCTCGTACCAAATCACTGAAACAAATCCAACCAATACACTCATTGAAAGTTGTGTAATACCCAAATGTTCAAACTCGAAAAACATTGTAATGGGTTTAATGTAAAGCATCATTGCTAAGAACAAAAGCGTAACCCCTATGATTAATAATACCAGATTGTTTTTATATTTTAGTGTTGTTATAACAGAATAATAAAAAGAACGATTCACCAATGTTAAAAAAACATTCGCAGTAATAAGCACTGTAAAAACCATTGTTCTTGTTACCGCTTCATCAAGCCCTTGTGACACAGCATAACGATAAATAAACAAAGTGCCAACTGTTATTACAATACCTTGTATAAGGCTTGTTGCAAGCTCTTTCCAACTAAAGAAAGTTGTTGTAAAGGGTCGTGGTTTTTGTAGCATGGTATTCTTTTCCATGGGCTCATTTTCGTAAATAATTGAACAGGTGGGCCCCATTATTAACTCTAAAAAGATAATATGTATGGGTGAAAAAATATTGGGATACACCCAGTTCAAAGTCAATGGGATAAATACTGTTAGAATAATTGGAATATGAATAGATATTACAAACTGAATGGCTTTTTTAAGGTTGGTATAGATTCTTCTTCCCATTGCAACAGCATCAACCATCTTTGATAAATCATCTTCCATTAAAATTAATGATGCAGCTTGCTTAGCAATTTCGGTTCCTTTTTTACCCATTGCAATGCCTATATGTGCAGCCTTTAAGGCAGGGCCATCATTCACGCCATCACCAGTCATAGCAACAATTTCATGCTGTTCTTTTAGAGCATTGATTATTTTTAGTTTAGCATCGGGAAACATTCTTGTAAACAAATTTATATCAATAACTTTTTGTTTCAAATCAGCGTCAGATAATTTCATCAATTCATCCCCAGTAATACTATTTTCATAATCTTTAAATCCAACTTGTTTAGCAATAGATGCTGTTGTAGCTGCATTATCGCCAGTTACTATTTTAACAGCCATACCTGCTTTGTAAAATGATTCAAGCACTGCATTAATATTCTTTTTAGGAGGATCGTAAAATGCCACAATACCTTTAAAATGAAATTTAATTTCTTGCTGGGTGGCAGGAAAATTATCCGACATTTCATCTGCATATCCAACACCCAATACCCTAAAACCTTCATCAGTAAGGGATTTGATGGCAGCGTTTATGTTGTTTTTATCTGCTTCATTCATATTAGAAACAGCCATCATTGCTTCAGGAGCTCCTTTAGCTGCAATAATTTCTGTGCCCGATGGGTTCTTAAAAACATGTGTCATCATGGGTGGGGTGCCACTTAATGGATATTCGTGAACCATTTTATAATTCAATCGCTCATCATCAGCCATAATACCTTTATAAGCATTATGCAAAGCCACTTCCATAGGATCGAAAGGAATGGGTTCACTGGCAAACATTGCAATTTTGATTAACGCTTTTTCATCATCAGTTTTAATTTCATCGGCAGTTTTAATTTCGTTTGATGCAAGCAAATATACCTTCGCCAAACTCATTTTATTTTCTGTAATCGTTCCTGTTTTATCGGTACAAATTACAGTAGCACTACCCAGTGTTTCAACAGTTTTCATTTGCTTTACAACGATTCCCATTTTCATTAAACGCCAGGCACCCAAAGCCATAAATGTTGTAAACGCAACAGGAATTTCTTCGGGCATAATACTCATAGCAAGTGTTAGTGCCTTTAGTAAACTATCCATGATGTTATGAGAATGAAAAAAGTTTACACCCCAAACAATTAAGAATACAATAGCACCCACAATAACCATTTTCTTTACGAAATTGTTTATCTGTAATTCCAATGGCGTTTTCTCTTCTGTAATACTTTCTAAACTTTTACCAATTTTTCCAAGCCTTGTTTCGTTACCAATAGCAGTAACAGTTGCAATAGCTAAACCGCCGGCTACAGAAGTTCCACTAAAAATAATTTTATCTTCTTTAGATTCATCTTTTTGAACAGACATTGATTCGCCTGTTAAGATAGATTCGTTTACAGAAAAATCATTCGAGTGCACAATGGTTGCATCTGCAGCAATTAAAGCACCTTCATCAACCATTAAACTATCACCCACTACTAATTCTTCTGTTTTTATTTCAGTAACAACACCATCACGAATTACTTTGCAATTGGGCTGTGCAAAAGCTTTTAGTTTTTCTAAAGCGTTTCTACTTCTGGCACTTTGAAAAGATGAAATCACTGCCACAAGCACAATAGCACTTGCCAAAAAAATACCATCTGTTATTTTTCCGCTAATGAAATAAATAATAGATGCTACTAAAAGCAGCACTACCATTGGATCTTTCACAATACTTAATACAAATCTTAGAAAAGCGTTTTCTTTTTTATAATTGAGTGTATTGCGACCAAACTTTGTTCTGGCTGATGTTACCTCGCTTGCTGTTAAGCCTTTAATATTAAAATTATTTTCGGTAGCCATTTGTATTGATTAAGGTTTTTTTAAAGAGAAGTAAGATTCTTATTAGCGGCTAAACTATCTATCTTCAAGTTAATTTCTTTTAATAAAGAGAACTGTTTATCCTGGGTTTCAAACAAGGTTTTAATTTGTTCCTCCAGCAATAAATCTATCTTTTGGTTCAGACTTCTTATCTGCATTTCTGCCTTTAAGTTTATCAGGTAATCATTCTCGCTTCGCATTCTATCTTTTTCTTCCAGCCTATTCTGACTCATCATAATCACTGGTGCTTGTAATGCAGCAATACAAGATAAAATAAGGTTCATTAATATAAAAGGATATGGATCAAACTTATAAATACCCATTGCAATTGTGTTGAAAATTATCCATATAGTTAATGTAATAAAGAATGCAATAATAAACTTCCAACTGCCGCCAAATCTTGCCACTTTATCAGATATGCGTTGCCCCTGTGTTAATG
>CANGOT010000360.1 GCA_947455425.1 Chitinophagaceae bacterium
AAATGGCAAATATTAAATACCAATGGCACAATAGATAGTATTCGCCCAGGCTTTTGGGTGCATCCTTTGGTAAATACTTGCTATGTTGTAACGCAAACTGTAAATGGCTACACAAGCAGCGATACTGTGTGCGTAACAGTGCAACCACTACCGTTAAAATTTATATCTTTTACAACCACCCCTGCCCCTCCAAAGGAGGGGAATGTGAAGCTCGATTGGGTAACTGCTAATGAAATCAATGTTTCGCATTTCTACATTCAACGCAGCACCAATGGCAAAGATTTTACAATTATTGGAAAAGAAAAAGCAGAGAATAAAACATTAAACAATTATTCCTTTGTAGACGAAGAACCAAATGAAGGAGTGAATTATTACAAAATTGTAAGTGTAGATAAGGATGGAAAAACATTGTTTAGTGAGGTGAGGGAATTAATCATTAATCACTCACCACTAAACACTATTTCGGTTTATCCTAATCCAGCTAAATCGTCTGTAAAAGTAAACTGCGAAACTGCTAGAAGAATAGATATATTGAATGTGCAAGGGCAATGTTTAATTTCTAAAAATGTGTTTACTTCTAACAATATTGTAGAGACAGGTGGCTTAACAAAAGGAATATACTTAGTTAGAATTACGACCAATAATGGCAAAATGGTTTCTTCTAAATTGATTGTTGAATAAAAAATTTCAAATGAAAAATTTAATTAATTTTTTTAACCAACAAAGGGCTTTTCGCCCTTTGTTGGTTGTTTTATTTCTAATGTTTTGTAATTTTATACTTGCACAAAATCAATATAATCTTGTGCCTAATTGGAGTTTTGAGAATTATACAGTATGTCCAAGTAATCTTGGAATTGCATCTCCTCCTCCGCCTTGGCATTTAACTACAAATAAATATGGTGGTGTTTATATGAATGCTTGTAGTACTGACCCTAAGTTTACAGTTCCTGTAAATACTTGGGGGGCTTTTTCTTACCAATATGCACATACTGGTAATGGCTATCTGGGAGGTGATTTTTTACATAACCCTGGAATAAATTTTGGTAGAACATATATTCAAACTAAGCTAATTGATTCTTTGAAAAACAACCGTCGCTATTATGTTGAGTTTTATGTAAGTTTAACGAATAGCTCACAATATGCCTGTAACAATGTTGCAATGGGTTTAAGCAAAAATGCTATTTGGCAAGATACTTTAGTGAACTCTTGGGGTGTTCTCTCCTTTAATGCACAAGTTTATAATTATGGTAATCCTGTTATTACAGACACTATGAACTGGGTAAAGATTAGTGCTGTTTATATAGCACAGGGTGGGGAACAATTTTTAACTTTTGGTAATTTTAAAAAAGATAATCAAACTAATTATATAACTGTATATCCAAGCGTAAACACAAATAGAACCTCATATTATTTAGATGATGTTTCAGTAATTCCTCTCGATAGTTTCAATCTTAAAGCAGATGCGGGTAGAGATACTACCATACATATTGGTGATAGTGCATTTATTGGTAGTTTAACCAATGGTATAGACAGCATAAAATGGCAAATACTCAACACCAATGTCACAATAGACAGCATACGCCCTGGTTTTTGGGTGCATCCTTTGGCAAATACTTGCTATGTTGTAACGCAAACTGTGAATGGCTTTACCAGTAGTGATACTGTGTGTGTAAATGTGTTGCCCTTACCACTCAAATTTACGAATTATGAATTACGATTTATGAATGGCAGCGGTCAATTCCCCTCCAATGGAGGGGTTAGGGGTGGCTTTGTAGAGAATTTATGGCATACTGCTAATGAAGTTAATGTATCGCATTTTTATGTACAACGTTCTTTAAACGGAAAAGACTTCACAACTATTGGAAAAGTAAAAGCCAATGGTGCAAGTTATAATGAGTATAGTTTTATAGACAACAGTCTGCTATCAACAGTCGACAGTCGTCCGTTGACTTACTATTATAGAATTGTAAGTGTTGATAGAGATGGCAAAACAAGTTTCAGCAATGTAAAAGAAATAACCATAAACAACCAACAACAAACAATTAGTATTTATCCTAATCCTGCAAAAAATTATATAAATGTTGTAGGAAAGAATCTTAAAAAAATACAACTGTTAGATTGTTTTGGTAGAGTTGTATTACAAGTAGATCATCCAACAGAAAGACAAATAATTGACACCAGACAACTATCAAAGGGTATGTATTTCATCAACATTACCCATACACAAACTGGTAAGTTGCAAATACAAAAACTAGTAATAGAATAAATTAATTTCAATCATTTAAAACGCAAACCGCCTCTCAATGGCGGTTTCTTTTTTCTCTACTGGCGGATGTCCTCACCCGCCATTTTCCCTTCGCAGCAACGTCTCCTTGACAAGCCTTGTGTGTAGCCAAGGGACGTTGCGTTTGGTGAACATCAAAAAAAATATTAACGAAATGTCCCCGTTGGGTGGCATTTCTGCGAAGAAGAATTAAACAACAGAGTAAATCAATACTTCTTTGAGGGTAGTTATTTAATATCATTTCATTTTTACAACCACAAAAAGTATTCAAGAATTATAAAACATAAAAGCAATTATAACTACAGCCAATCTTGCGGTCTTGCAATTAATAATTGGCAATAAATAATCTTTATGCAATACAAAGAAAAACTTCTAGACCTCATTTTTGATGAAGACGATAAGGCACTTTTCAATTGGATACTAGAACAATCAGTTTTAGACCAAGTAGATATTTTACGCGAGTTCAAACAATTAGTGCAAGAGATGTTGGAAGATATTAATGATGATAGCCAAGCCGAAGTATTACAACTACTCGACAAAAAAATAGACGAGTACCAGGAAAGCTATTTAGATGAAAAGTTAGCACAACTTCAATATGAAATGGCTGTTGAAGAAAGAGACAAATTGGTTGTTGAAATGGAAGACAAGATTCATTGAATAAGACTGTATATAAAAGAGTGCATAGATACTAACGCACCCAATGCACAAGAAATGAAAGAAACGGCAAAGGGAATGATTGAATTAGAAAAGAAAGATGGCTTTTATAAACCCGAAAA
>CANGOT010000361.1 GCA_947455425.1 Chitinophagaceae bacterium
AGGAGTTTCATTATGCCACAATTATTAACGGAAAAAAGAAAGAAGATTCTAACAACTTGGGATTTTGGGATGCTTTTTTTAAAGCTATAGCCAGTAGTACTGGCAAATTTATTTTATGGACAATTATTATTGGTTTTATGATTACAGTGGTAGTACTGTATATTTTAGATAATAATATTAGATTGTTTTCTAGAAAAGCAAAAAAAGTTGGTACTACAGAAATACAAACTTCTTACAATGATATCTTCGAAATAAACTATGATGCAGAGATTCAACAAGCTGCTCACGAAGGGAACTTCAATCTGGCAGCACGTTTGGTATATTTACATCTTCTTACTTTGTTAAGCGAAAAAAAATTAATTGATTATGGTGTAGAGAAAACAAACTTCGATTATCAATTTCAATTAATGAATACAAAATACTATAAAAACTTCATGCTATCTGCACATAATTATGAGTATGCCTGGTATGCAGGCTATGTGGTTAATATAAATCAATACAATCAAATAGCTCAGCATTATAGCAGTTTAAGACAACAATTAACAGATTAAAATACATTTGAAAAGAACTACAATATATCTGATTATTACTATAGCAATTCTTTTATTAATTGCTGCATTTGTATTGTATCAACCTACAAAAACATTCGATAAAAAAGTCACATTTTCTTATAAAGAACCAAGACCCTATGCTACAAGAATTTGCTTTACTACTTTGCCATTAATGTTTAATAACCCAAAAGTCATTGTAAATATTAAAGCTCCCTATGAATGGATGTACGAGGACTCTATAAAAGAAGGTGGTAGACTATTATTCATCATCTCAAAACAATTTAATCCAAACAAAAACGATTTAGATTGGATGTATAGTTTTGTTTCTAATGGAAACTATATATTTATTAGTACATTTAACATTAACGAAACTGCAAGGGAATACCTAAAATTAGATTTTGATTATAACTACTCTCCAACAAATGACGATGATTTGTATGACTCAGTAAAAGTGAAATTGATAAAACCTTTATATAGCCATGACAGCAGCTATTTTAACGCAGGTTTCACCACCGAAAAATATATCAGCAAATATGATTCTACTAATTTCATATCCCTTGGTTTGAATCATAAAAACAATCCTAATTTCATCAAAGCATCAGTAAACAATGGAGCTTTCTTTTTGCATACCGATCCATTTTTATTTTCTAATTATTTCTTATTACAAAAACACAACGAAGAATATTATCAAAAGGTACTATCAGCTGTACCAAACAATGTAACCAAAATTATCTGGGATGATTATTTTACCTATAAAAAAGATGACATAAATTATAAAAGCCACGCTCCTTTAAGAATATTATTTCAATACCCATCATTTGTTTGGGCCATCAGTTTAGCTATTGGCTTATTTATTATTTATTTATTGATCCATGTAAAACGCAAACAACGTTTTGTTTCAGTTATTGAAGGGCAAAAAAATGATTCATTATATTTCGCTGAAACTATTGGCAGGCTTTACTTTGAGAAAGGAGATCATATCAATCTGGCTAAAAAAATGGCTGCTTATTTTCTGGAACATATTCGTAGTAAATATCTTATTAATACGTCACAATTAAATAATGAACTGGTGAGTAAGATTAGTGCCAAATCTGGTTATAGCGAAGAAGAAACACATAATATTATTCAGTCAATTGCCAACATTCAAGTGCAGGATTCAATAGACCAAAATCAATTAAACATATACTATACTCAATTTCAAAATTTTTATAAACACACATTATAATGGAAGAAAATATTTTTGAACAAAGAACCAATCTTGATGTGCTACATTCAACGGTAGCAGCTATTACAGGCGAAATAAGAAAAATAATAGTTGGTCAGGATGATATGATAAGAATGATTATTGCTGCTGTGCTTGCAGATGGACACGTGATTATTGAAGGAGCTCCTGGAGTTGCAAAAACTATCACTGCAAGATTAGTTGCTAAGAGTATTGATGTAAAATTTAGCAGGATACAATTTACGCCAGACTTAATGCCAAGTGATGTTTTAGGAACAACTATTTTCAATCCAAATGGTTCTAAGTTTGAGTTTAAACGTGGCCCCGTTTTCAGCAATATTGTTTTGATTGACGAAATTAACAGAGCTCCTGCAAAAACGCAAGCAGCTTTGTTTGAAATCATGGAAGAACGGCAAGTTACAATGGATGGGAATACTTATACTATTGATGCTCCATTCATTGTTATTGCTACACAAAACCCTATTGAATATGAGGGTACATATCGTTTACCCGAAGCACAACTAGATAGGTTTTTATTTAAGATACAAGTACCTTATCCAAATTTAGAGCAGGAAATTGATATACTTTCCAAGTTTCATCAATTAGCAAGTGATAGCCCTTTTAGTCAAATTATTGCTGTGTTAAATGCAGAGCAGATTATTGAAATAAGAAAGTTGGTTAAACAAATTGTTATTGATGAAAAGATACTTCGCTTCATTGCACAAATCATCACTACAACAAGAACACATAAATCAATTTATTTAGGTGCATCGCCACGTGCATCACTTGCTGTAATGAATGCATCAAAAGCAATAGCAGCAATGGGTGGTAGAGATTTTGTTACCCCAGATGATATTGTTTTTGTTTGTCCGTATGTATTGCGTCATCGTATTTTATTAACACCCGAAAAAGAAATGGAAGGTATTACAACAAATGATGTTATTAAACAAATCATTCAAGGGCTAGAGATTCCAAGATAAAAATGTACGATATATCTTACCACTAGTTACTAGCCATTTACAATTAAACAATGCTAAAACACTTCTACAAATCATTTTACCTAACAAAACTATTCTACATAGCTGGTGGATTTATTTGTTTGTTGTTTGCAATATCGTTTCTCGTCCCACAATTATTCATTATTGCAAAAGTTCTATTGAGTGTATTAGGAGTATTGATTTTATTAGACAGTATAATTCTTTTTACTAAAAGAAGAACCTTATTAGCCGCAAGAATTTGTAATGAAAGATTTAGCAATAGTGATAATAACGAAGTAAAAATCATCC
>CANGOT010000362.1 GCA_947455425.1 Chitinophagaceae bacterium
AACAACAGCTACAATCATTGCAGTTAGGGTATCTTCAATTTTAATTCCATCTAAAAAAAAGTCTGCAACTAAAACAGCAACAGATGTTAGTATTGCCTTTGTAATAAATTTTATCATTATCTATTATTTGTAAAGCCTTTATATATAGTATTACCATTCTTGTGGTTTAGCGAGAATGTACCTTTCAATTGGTGTAATTCAAGAGAATCATTTTTCCATATATGCTCATTCTCTTTTAAATTTTTCTGTAGAATGATACCATCTTTTTTTGTGGGTAAAAACAACTCAACTGCTGTATCTGTAGCATTACTTTTAAATACTATAAATGCAGAAGTAGTAGTATCTACGTCTTTTGCAACAGCATTTAATCTAATTCCATCTTCAAAAATTCTTATGCAACGATTCTTTACAATGCTCCAGATGTAACCGGCAGAACCAATGCAATTATGTTCATCTTTATCGTTGCCAACAATGTGCTTATGAATTGTGTCATTTTTTATTTCAGACATTGTGTTTGTATTGCTGCAAGAGAAAAAAAACGGAATAGAAAATGTTACGAATATTCTCTTCATATTAAACTACGGTTAATTGATAAAACTCATCGGGATTCAAATATTTTTTTGCAAGACTTTGTAACTCTTCTGCACTAACCGTTTTAATAGTTTCAATGGCACTGTTGAAATAGTTAATAGATAAGTCATTCAATATATAACTCTTCCATCTGCCCAATATTTGAAATGGTCCATCTAAGTCGCCCAGCAAAGTTCCAATCATATAATTACGAACCAAATCAAGCTCTTCTGCATCTATCAGTATTTCTTGCAAAATCTTCATTTCCTTATATACTTCATCAATAGTAGCAGCACTTACATCTCTGCCACATTCAGTGCTAATCATCCAGGCACTTTCGTGAATATGATTTTGAAGGTATGAGTGTATGCCGTAAGTGTAACCCTTATCTTCTCTGATATTGCTCATTAATCTGCTTCCAAAAAAACCTCCAAATACATTGTTTAACACCAATGTTTTTTGAAAATCTGGATGGTGTTTATTGGGAAAATTTCTGGCAATTCTAACTGCAGCCTGCACACCATTGGTATCATTTACCAAGCTATATTTTTTTGTTGCAGCAGGAGCTGAGTTAATTTGTTTTTGATATAAATCTTTGTTATTAAAAGGCAATTTTCCGAATGCCTCGTTTAATACTGTTTGATAATTTGAAGGAAGCTTGCCACCAATAAATATTTTACAGTTTCCTCTTTGATAATATTGTTTGTAAAACTCAAGAATGCTATCTCTGTCTACTGCATCATAATCAATAGTTGATGTATATCTTCCATAAGGATGATGGAACCCGAACAAATACTCATCAATTAAACGATTAGCAACAAAATCGCATTTCTTTAAATTAACCTCTAGTCGTTGCTTTTGATTTTGTTTGTAAATAGCCAGCTCGTTTTCGGGAAAAACAGCATCACTTAATAATTCTGTTATAACAGGAGTTAAATGGTGTAGATGTTTATTTAAACAATGTAAAGTAATGGTGGCGGTTTCATTGTAACAGGCTCTGTTTAAATATGCACCGTAAAAATCAAAATGTTCATTGATTTCAAAAGCTGTTTTATTGGAAGTACCATTCTTTAATAAGAAATTTGTTGAACCAGCAATAATATTTTTTTCCTCGTACCAATTACCTGCATTAAAAACCAGCTCTAGCATTAATACATCTTGCTCACCTGCTTCAACGGCATAAACATTGGTTCCATTATCGAGCTTGAAATGTTGATAGGGCTTTAAATGCAGATTAAATTCTGTTGGCTGTGTGATATGTGGTTGTATTGTTCTGTTGAGCATTTTATTGAAATTATACATTAATTCTTACTGTAGTATTTTAATGTATTACTGTTGTTTTTATTAAATATTATTTTACTATACTGTAAAATATCTTGTGTTGTAATTGCCTGATATCTTCCAAGCTCTGTATCCATCATAGTTGCATCGCCAAGCAATTCGTAAAAGGCAAGGCTATTCGCTCTGCTCATCAAAGCCATATCTTCAAAAGCAATAACGCTTTCTGTTTTGTTTTTTACTTTTTGCAGTTCAGACTCACTCACAAGTTCCGTCATTATTTTTTGCAGTTCTACTTCAATCGCATCTTCGGCTTCCTGTATTGATTTTCCTTTTACAAGTTTTCCTTCAATAGCAATTAATCCCCTCTCAACACTTCCAAAATGATAGCAATCTAAATTTGAAAAGAGTTGTTTTTCTTTTACTAATTTTTGAAATAATCTTGATGAACCTCCTCCACCAAGTACTTCAGTAATCAAATCTGCTATATAATATCCTTTTTCTAATCGGCTATCAATATGCCAGGTTTTAACTAATGCATCCAGTGGCACACCTGCTGTTACTTCTAATACCCGTGGTGCAGTTTGAACAGGCTCCACCGGCAAATTTCTAAGATACTTTTCTCCCGCAGGAATAGAACCAAACCATTTATTAGCAAGTTCTAAAGCTTTTGCAGTTTCTACTTTTCCAGCAATTACTAAAATAGCATTTTGTGGGCAGTAATGTTTTTTAAAGAAAGATTTTACATCATCTAAAGTTGCATCTTCAACGTGGCTCAGTTCTTTACCAATTGTCATCCAACCATAAGGATGAATCGTATACGCTAATGCCCTCATTTTTGCCCAAACATCTCCATAAGGTTTATTGATGTAATGCTCTTTAAACTCTTCGCAGACTACTTTGCGTTGTGTTTCCAGACTTTTTTTATTGAAGGCAAGACTTAACATTCTATCGCTTTCGAGCCACATAGCTGTTTCTAAGTTTTCTGCTGGAAGCTGGCAATAATAATTGGTTAAATCGTTGGTAGTATAAGCATTATTTTCTCCACCTGCACGTTGCAATGGTTCATCATAATCTTCAATGTTGATGCTACCTCCAAACATCAGGTGTTCAAATAAATGTGCAAAGCCTGTTTTATCTGGATGTTCGTCTTTAGCCCCAACATCGTACATCACATTAACAACAGCCATTGGCGTGCTATGAT
>CANGOT010000363.1 GCA_947455425.1 Chitinophagaceae bacterium
GTATTTATTAGTATTCAACTCTTTCATCCATTTTAACAGTTCGTCATAGCTTTTATATTCAGTGTCAACAATTCCTTTATTAGAATCGCTATTAGAGGCATCAGCACTTTTATCGTTAGGATCATTATCTTGATATCTGAACCAATGCCAACCCACACAATTCTTTGCTTTCAATAATTCTAAACAAAAATTTTGATAATGAATCCCTCTGTCTTTATGCGTTTTTACAATCCACCCTGCCCCAGATAAATTCGTCATTCCTGTTTCTTCGGCTTTAGTATAAAATTCAGTTACGAAAAAGGGTTTGCTCGTCCACGAGTTCCAGTTATCAATATCAGTTTGTTGTGGTTGCCAAAACCCATAGTAGTTAATAGAAACAATATCTATAAAGGGTTCGGCTGCTTTAAAAATAAATTGATTATTTTTTGCATTTGAATGTAAACGACTACCAATGTATAAATGATTAGGGTCGTATTTTTTTATTAAAGGTGCAACTATTGAGTAATATTTCGCTGCAACAAAACCTATGAATTCTTTTTTAATTTCAGTGGTGATATTCGCTTCGTCAATTGATTTTTCTTTTAACCAATTTTGCAAAACGGGATCTTTATCTTTTAGCAAATCATTAAATTCGTTATGGGTAAACGGAATTTCATTGTCGGAAAAATGACCTAAGAGATTTGCATCATTCTGATAGATCACAATCTTTTGCAACTCTTTATCACAAAATGTTTGAAAGCCTTCATCAAAAATAAAAGACAATTCAGAAGCTGATTTTTTTTCAGGATTTTCTTTTATAATTTTATGTCTAAAATTTCCTAAAAGACTTAATTGTGTTGTGTAAACAATAGGTTTTGATGCTGTTTTATTATATTCAATAATAGCTGCAACATCACTCCAGGAGCCAGCTGCATTAAAACCATTATCATCAAGCATTTGTTTGGATTCCTTCATCCAATTTTCAACCGATGAAAATTTACTTTTAAATGTTGCAATATTATTTGGCGACTTCCCTTGCCTTAATCCATTAACAGCTGTAGTAATAAATTCATTTCCTATTGGATCAATTATCCACCAACGATTATTAATTTTCTCTGTTCTAAAAAAACCTGTTGCTTTTCGCGTTGTATTTGTCAAACCTCCATACAGATCCAGTGATTCAATTGTTTTAACAAATCCTTTTGTAGTTTCCAGGGTAGTCGATGGAAACGATTTCCAATCTGAATAATGAACCTTTTTAGATTCATCTTTACTCCAGATTTTGGCATCTATATTCAGTTGTTGTGCTTTACAGCCTACGCTAAAACTAAATAAGCATAAAAAAAATAGTTTATTATTTTTTTTCATTACGGTTTAATTGTTAGTGTAATTTGTTTAACAATTTCATTCTGCCCATATACTCTATTATTACTGGCTACAAACGCAACTTTATAAGTCCCTGCTTTTTTAAATCTGTAAGCATATTTAATCAATTGGGGATTAGAAATATTTTTAATTGGAATGCTTTTATCGGGCTGAGCAATTCTTGGATAAAAAGCATTACTTATTGCCCAATCTTCTGAATAATCTGTTGTTGGATTGCTGGTAAATTTCAATTGTGTGGTAGAGGTAGCCCAGGAATTTGCGGTATTAGCAGCTCTTACAATTTTCCATGTAGAACTCACAGAGCCTCCTGGAACAACATTAAAATTAGCAGTTGATCCATCAGGAAAACTACTTGTTAATACCAAACTCCCAATTGTAATTCCATTGGCTCCTAAACTTGGAGTTGTTGGTGATGTATACTTAAATGCAATGTTTAAGGGCACTGTAGATCCTTGAACCAAATCGGCGATATTAATTGCATTTGAATTATAAAAAGTATTAATAACTCCGGTTGAAGGTATATTAAATCGACTGGTGATATCTGTCCAAGTGGCAGCATTAACCAAAGCTGAATCTGCGGAAGCAGCAATTAAAGGGTTGGTTGATGTTGAATAAGTTCCTGGGAAATTTGTAGAAACAAGCACATGCAAAGCACCATTACCAAGTAAAGTAAAGCAATCGGCATTTTGAGCTCTGGTTTGAAAACTAAAATTAATTTCTCCCCCTTCTTTGGTGATACGATTTCTATAGTCAAAATTATTGCCCGACTCTCCCGAATACAAACTAATATTATCTGGGTTACCAGAGAATTTAAAGAATACAGTATCCTTTAAATTATAAGTTAAAGAATCTGTTGTTACATCAAAAACTACACTATCCAATACTTCTTTTTTACATGAAAAAAGTAATGTAGAAAATAGAAAAATGGAGACTGCCTTATTTAATTTATTCTTCATAAAATTTTTATTTTTAATTACCAACCAGCATTTTGAGTAGCCAATCCATTAACAGATAGCTCTGAACTAGGTATAGGCAATAAAGTATCTCTGTAACCCACATTATTATATGTAACTAAATACCTGGTTTTATTTACAGAAGTACTATTTGCAATGGCATTTTTACAGTTTAACATGGCTGGAATAAAATCACCCCAACGTATTAAATCAAATTTCCTCAAAGCTTCAAAGCATAACTCTCTTGCTCTTTCATCTTTTATAATTTGCCTTAAAGTAATCATATCAGCACCACTAAAAGCAGAAATTTGTTCAGCCAAAGCCCTTGCTCTTACCTGGTTTAAATAATTTCTTGCATCAACAAGATTACCTAATTCATTTTCAGCTTCGGCTAACATTAACAATACATCAGCATATCTGATTACAGGGAAATTAGTTGGTCCCCAGTCTCTGTTTTTAGGAATCACTACTTCATAATCTCTTTTCCATTTTCCACAATCCCTATCCCAAGGGGATGCAGCTGCAGTTGTAGCAGTTCTTGGGGTAGTGTTAGAGCTATAAGTAAATGTTGGAATATTCCAATTAGACCTTAAGGTATCTGAAGGATATTTTTGATAGATATCAAATAAATTACCTGTAGGAATAAATGAGCCATAGCCATAAATAATCATAGGGTTTACATCAGCACCTGTATAACGCATTGCTAACTGGCATGCAAATCGACTGCCA
>CANGOT010000364.1 GCA_947455425.1 Chitinophagaceae bacterium
AGCGATTTTATTAATAGCATTTTTGAACAATTACAGGCTGGCAAAAACGAACTCACTTTTGGCTTTAGCCAAGCTATGACTACCGCTACACCTGCTGATTTGAAAGCAACTTTTGATAAGATGAATGGGTGATAAACTTTCCGAAAGTTTTAAACTTTCGGAAAGTTGCAGCGAGGTATTTTCACAAAAACAAGGAGTTTTAAGCCTGTTATCTGAAAGGAAAATAAATGTAAATTCTTCCCCTTTGTTGGTGTTCTTGCTTCCATCTTCTACAATGCTATATATTCTTCACCAACAATGCAAAACACAAAATCCTTGCCGGTCAAAAGGCACAACCTGGCGAGTATAAATATTATTCTTAAGTGGTTGGTGTCTACCAACCTCAATAAGTTTCAATTTGTTATTACACCAAACCGATAATCAACGATTTTTTTCAATTACATTTACAAACAATTTTATGGCATATTCTGAATTTACAATAAGAGTTTTAGTAGCAGTATTGGCAGGTATGGCTATTGGCTTTGAACGCCAGTGGCATCACAAAGCTGCGGGTTTAAGAACAACCACTTTGGTAGCTCTTGGCTCTGCTGTTTATGTATTGCTATCTATTATTGTTACCCAAACTACTGGCGACGTTACAAGAATTATTGGGCAGGTAGTTACCGGCATTGGATTTTTATGTGCAGGTGTTGTTTTTAAAGATGGGGTAAGCATTCACGGTCTCACTACCTCTGCTACAATATGGTGTAGTTCGGCAATTGGTTGTTTGGCAGCAGCAGGATATTTTATAGAAACATTGATTGCAACATCTTTTATACTTGCGGTAAACGTGGGTTTAAAAACGGTGGATGTTTGGTTAACTAATAGAGAAAAAGGAAAGGAGGAAAATTAAGAAACTGCTACCCTTCTTATTACTAAAACAATCAATATTATAAATCTTCAACAGGATTATGCAACAATAATAACAGCAGCAATATTCAAATTTGCGAATGTTAAAATCTGTGCTTTATTGCAATAATCTTATTAAAAAACTAGCACCTGCTATTTTACTTTCAAGCACCATTCTTTTTGCCGATTGTAAAAACCCTGACAATAAAAACATCGTTGCTGCCATAAATAAAGTAACTTCTTTTGATAGTATAAAACTGGGTAATTTTCTACTTCAACATTCAATAGATAAGAATGAACAAGAAGCTATTAAACAATTTTACAGGCAAAAGAATAATGCTTTAGTTTGGTTTGATAATGCAGGTTTGAATACCTATGCTAATAGTTTTATTGCATTACTTAACAGTGATGATAGTTTGCCAAAAAATATGACTTCCCCAGTAAGCAGGAGCTTTATAATAAGAACATTAATAGCAATACCAAGTTCGATATTAATGACAGCAGCAACATAACACTTGATTTTTCATTAACGCTCAACTTTATCAACTATGCACAGCAGCATTGGATGGGCATCAGTCAAGAAAAAGTAAACCAGGCTGGCTGGTTTATTACAAAAAACAATATCTCTTCAATAGAACGACTAGACTTGTTTTTAAAAAACGATATTCAAAAAAACAAAAGCTATCAACCTGTAAATCGCCAATATAATTTGCTAAATGTCTACCTAAAAAAATATACTGCATTAGAGAAAAAAGGTGGTTGGGTAAATAATATAACTACTGCTAAAAAAGGTGATTCGGCGTCAACCATTTTACTAATAAAAGAGCAGCTTTTTTTGCAGGGCGATTTAGTAGTTAATGATTATACGAATGTATTTAATGATAGTGTTGAATTGGCTGTTAAAAAATTTCAGCACCGATTGGGAATCGCTGAAAACGGCATTGTTGGTGGAAAAACTTTAATGGAATTGAATGTTTCTATTCATCAAAGAATCGAGCAGTTAATGATAAATATAGAACGTAGCAAGTGGATGCCCATTGAGCAAGAAGGCGATTATTTGGCAGTAAATATTCCCGATTTTAAATTACTGGTGTATACTAATAATAAGCTTGAATGGAGTTGCAATGTGGTCGTGGGCAAATCTAACTTTTCTAGCCACACCATTATATTTAATGACTCATTGGTTGATATTGTTTTTAGTCCTTATTGGAATGTGCCTGCCAGTATAATGTTTAAAGAAACTTTGCCTGCAATACGCAGCAATCGTCATTATTTAAGTAGTCGTAATATGGAAATTGTTGATGAAAACAACAAAACAATTCCTCTTTCAAGAATCAATAAAAACCAATTGCGTAGCGGGTTTCCTTACAGCATTCGCCAAAAGCCAGGAAAAAACAATTCTCTGGGATTGGTGAAATTTTTGTTTCCTAATAACTACAATATTTATATGCACGATACCCCAGAAAAATCGTTGTTTAACGAGTCAACAAGAATGTTTAGCCACGGCTGTATCAGAGTTGAAGAACCAATAAAGCTTGCCAAGTTTTTATTAAGAAATGATAGCAGCTGGACTGATGAAAAAATAGCAACAGCAATGGATGGAACTAAAGAAATTTATGTAAAACTGCATCGCAAAATACCTGTATATATTGCCTACTTTACTGCCTGGGTTGATAAAGCAGGAAACTTGAATTTTAGAGATGATATTTATCATCATGATGCCAAAATGAAAGAGCTAATATTTTAATTTAACATTTGCTTTAATTTTAAATGGCTACTTTACATCCAGCATTTAAACAATTCATTAATTTAAGTGTCGTAAGTAGTATGCATAAAATTCATCAATACGCCATAACAATATTCTTTTTATTTTCCTTATTAATCATCAGCAAACCCAATAATAATATTTGCAAAAACGAAACAAGTGTTGTTGCTCCAATTTGTTTGTATGAAGAATTACAACTTGCAACATTGGGGTTAAGCAAAAGTATTTTTGAACAAGCTGTTGCAGAATGGAATACTTTATCGGCAAAAGAACATATTGAAAAAAGCAATATTTTATCGATTGCAGATTTATCACAAACTTCAAAAGCAAAAAGGCTTTATGTTATTGATATTGCAAACAAAAAAGTATTGTTTAATACC